>NZ_JACSLS010000016.1:0-32964 GCF_018618235.1 Exiguobacterium sp. s26
GCAAGTCCTTTTTCTTTTCTAAAATAGGAGTGCAGAGTTGTGTACGTTTCCGTTGCACACTTCTGCACTCCTATTTTGCATTACACACTCACCGAGCTCCCACAGGAGCATGTGATGCATCTGTTAGAAATCGTCGAGGCAAGGCTGAAGCGTTCCTCGACCATCTTCTGTTCCCAATTCGCACCCGAGGGGTGTCATTCGAAGCTAGGACAGGCCTAAATCGCGGACGCGATTCTGGACAGGATCGTACACGACTCCTATAAAATCCTGGTCGACGGTGAAACCTCAATGAGGGAACGCCATGGACTAGGGATAAGTTAAGGTTTTGGCCATCGAGTCATCGATGGCCTTTTCCTTCGTATTGACTGGCTCAGTCTCCGCATTTGGTGGCTCAGTCGTCCGCACTAGTGGCTCTCTGTCTCCGCAATACTCACTTGCCAGACCACATCATAAGGATGGTCCTCAACCACGGTTGGATCGTCGTTTTTGCTCAGTAGCTCGTACAGGCGTTCATTACGTTATTCCTAACGTCCTATAGCCTTCCTTCTCCGTCAAGTGGCATTCGGCAACCTGGATTTTAAACTCCTTCGTAAATTTGCATAAAAACACCCCATAAAAGTTGGATTTTTGTGTCCAACTTTTATGGGGCAGTTCAAATGGCATTTTTAATAAAAACAGTCAACTTTAATCTGTTGTTCACATTATAAGAAGTAAATGGTTTTTCAAAATAACATACTCTGCTCAAGAATAGAATCCTCTTGAATATCCACTAAAGCTTTTCTACCCACTACCTTATCAATATCCGCAGGAGAAATACCCGTCCCAGGTCTTTTGAAAGTGAGCATGTCAGCGGTAATAGTTTTTCCTTTTTCAATAAAATTAATCGCCACTAATGACCTTCTAGCATTTTTTCTAGAAGTTAACTCTGACTCAAGACAGTTAATATCATATGACCCTCGAATTGTTTCAATAAATTCAATTCCTTGCACAATATTTTTTGCATCATTTGTATCCATGGCATGATAGTGATCGTTACCAGATAAAGTTTTATCTAATGTAAAATGCTTTTCGACTACTATGGCGCCTAAATTAAACGCAGTTTTTACAATATCTGCATTCGGATCCGGTTTTGTATGGTCAGAATATCCAATTATTACATCGCTATATCGCTCTTTCAAGCTTAGAATCTTATTGAGATTGGCGTGATTATACGGAGTAGGATATTCTAAGACACAGTGCATTAGAATTAGCGGCTCATTATTATATTTTCTAATTGTTTCAAGTGTTTGGTCGATTTCCTCAACATTAGCTGCTCCAACTGAAAGAATAATAGGTTTTCCTTTTTTAGCTTGATATTCAACAAATGGTAAATTATTCAAATCAGAAGATGAGATTTTGTAAACATTCATAAGACTTTCAAGGTAGTCAGCAGACTCAATATCGAATGCAGTAGATAGGAATTCAATTTTTAAGTCATTACAGTATTGGGCTAATTCTTTGTACTCGTCGTAACCAAATCCATCGAATTTTTTAAAAAGTTCAAATTGAGAAGTGGTAGCTTCTTCTGTGGTATCCCAATAAGAAGGAGATTCTTTAGCTGCCAACGTTTCTGCTTTATAAGTTTGAAACTTCACTGCATGAATACCTGCTTTTTTTGCCTCCATTATCATTAATTTCGCCGCATTCATAGGGGTAATCTGCATTTTTTTAGCGATGTCATAATAATTAACTCCTATTTCCGCTATTAAAACAAATTCGTTATTTTTTGATCTTTCAATAATTGTATTCATTTTCAATTCTCCTTTAATATAAGATTTATTACTCTATCAATTCCTTTTTTTAAATCATGTCTTAGCATTAATTCACGCATCTCATGTCTTATTTGATTAGAATTCAGTAACCAATTGAAAGTGGATTCAATAGTTTCTATAGATATATCCTTACCGAGACCCAAGTTTAAAAAACCGTTTTGCATCTGAGCAAAAGTGTGCAACTGTTCGCGTTTGTTTTGTGCTAGAACAATTGACGGAACACCTAATGAAGCTAATTCAAATACAGTTCGCCCTTGCGACGTAAAAGCAATATCCGCATTTTTCATGTAATCACTTACTCTTTTTACATCATTTAGAACAAAAATATTTTTATTTTCAATGGTATGAACATTATGTTCGTTACTATTATATCCTTTTCCAGTAATAAAAATGAAATTAATTTCCCCACCTAAATTATTATGTGACTTTGCCCAAGTATAAATTTTTTCAGTTAAGTTCGAAGGATCTGTTCCTCCAAACATAACTAGTACATTTTTAATTTCTTTTGAAAATTCTTTTGGTGTATTTATAAGAAATTCGTCTCTAAGACATACGTAGCGTTCACCATAGTATTCATTCGGAGCTTTTACAGTATTATTATAGAGAGCGTTTATTACTGAATCAGCGTACTTAGCGCCCTCACCTAAATCTTCAATAGTAATTACTTTTTCTGCTAATTGTTTCAATTTTTTAATGTATACTTTCTCTGTATCCAGACAGTCGTTAACAATAATATCGGCATTCCAATTATCTAAAAATACAAAAAATTCTTCGTCAGAATTAATTAACGTATAAGGCATAAAACTATTTTTAATCTTAACTACGCCCTCAAAGTGTTTTTCATTTAAAACAAACATAACTTCGTGACCAGTCAAATAATACGCCAAAGTCAGGCAGTGGTAAATATGACCCATACCGCGTTCTTTAAAACCATCAACTCGAAATACGATCCTTTTTTTCTTTAACTCGTTTTCACAGACAATCCAATCATTCTTTGTATCAATATCCACTGACTCTTTTTCAGGAACTTCAAAAATTGATACATTTTCCCCCATACGACTGTCAGGTGTAATAAATTTTCTCCTAGTGATAAAGAAAGCACCCGTTTCAATAAAATTCGGTGGTAATTCTTGTCTATTTAACCTTTTTCGGTAATTAGGCGAGTATTTATCACCTTTAGACGACCATGACAAATGAGGATTATTGACTGCACTGATATAAGTATCTTTACTAGAAATTAAAAAACTTTTTAATGCATTATTAAGTGTTTCTACACTTAATAGTGGAGATGTTGGTTGAAGAGTAATTATAATATCGTAGCTTTTATTATTCTTTTGCTCCATTTTTTTTACAGCATCATAAACAACCGGATCTAGAGTGACGTTGTCATCAGATAAATCATTATTTCTCTTGATACAATAAATATTGCTTAATTTTGCTATGCTTTCAATTTCTTCATCATCCGTTGAGACAACGACATCAGTGATCAAATCGCAGGCTTTAGCATTATCAATTGAATAGGATATTAATGGCTTACCATTCATCAGTCTGACATTTTTTCTTGGTATTCCTTTTGAACCACCTCTTGCAGGGATAATCGCTAATATTTCCAAAAGATATCACTCCATTTTTTTATTTATGAGATTTTTCCAAAAAAATCTAAAATAGTTAAAATACAAACTAGTAGTTAAAAGCAATAGCCCAATACTGTACCATAATATATTCATATTCAGCAATGTAAGAACAGATCCTAAAACTATAAAAATAGTAAATTTATAATAGACTTTAAAAGTGTTTTTGATATGATTTTCATTTGGGTTCAATATTTTTAAATAAATGAAATGTTGTACTACAGAATACAGAGTTGTTGTAATTGAGGTCGCAAGCGACACCCCAATAATTCCATAACCAAGGTGTATCAGAGTATAGTTCAAAATGAACGCAATAAACAGTGAAATAATCTGCAAATATATAAGATAAATTTGTTTTTTGTTAGATACTATAAATACGTTAGAAAAGTAAGCAATTTGCGTGGCGATGGTCCCAAAAACCAACAATCTATATATATTAATACTCTCTACATATTGAGGAGCTACTAAATAGACAAGTGGCACAATTAAAATAGCACCAGCTAAATACAATATAACCCCTAATATTTCAACGTATTTTGTATATTCTTCTGTTTTTTGAATAATTTTCTCTTTATCCATCCCATTGTCTATATTTAAAATTTTAATTGCTTGAGGATAATATAGAAATAAAACTGAAGAAATAAATGTTAATGTCGCAATAACAATTTGGCTAGAAAATGTATAATAACCTAGATCAATATATCCTAAATATTTAATGATCATGACTCTGTCTAAAGATGTTAATAAATAAAAACCTAAATTGTAGATTAACAGCGGAAGCCCTATTACTAATAAACTTTTTAATACAACAATATCCAATTTAATTTTTATTCTTTCACTATATTTATATCCGTATAAAAATACCATGAGGCTAGTTATTAGCATAGCTACTAGTACAGAATAAATTTCAAAATATTTAATAGTAATAATGATAATAATAAAAGATAATACGTGTTTAATTAATTCTATGTGATTAATACCTCTGTACCTGTTGGTTAATCTGAAATAATTTACATAAAAATTTCTATACTGATCAAATATTCCTATAATAAAAATTAAGAGGATAAAATCCCGCAATATTCCATCGATTAAATACAAGGTTCCTATACTAACAACGAGTAAAACCACAGATAAAATTGATAAGAAAGTAAATGTAGTCCATAATACTTTTCTAGTTCCCTCTGAATCACTATTGGATTCAAAAATCACATATTCTCTATTCATCGAATAAAGAACTCCTAAACTAGAAAAACTGATATATGTTAATATTAACATTATATTACCTAGAACCCCGAATTTTTCCGGTCCCAAAACTTTTGCGTTAACAATTCCTGTTAAAAAACCCATTAGTAATGCTATATATTTTATGGAGGAATACTTGATAACAGAGATTATTTTCTCACTTTTAAATATATTTCTAATATCCACCCTAAACTAGCTCCAATCACATTGTTTGAACCTTTAATATCAAATAATAACTTTTTGATATTAAAAGAATCACAAAGAATTCAACTTGCTAAATACCTCAAAAAACGGTTTCACACCTCAACGAATTATACGGCAGGAATATTAATTATCTTCATACAAAACAGTAAAGCATTTAGATCTTAAAGAAATTCATATTAAAGATAAAAGATCGACTATGAATTTCTTTAAGAACGCATTTTTATAGCAATACAAAAAATAGTTGGAAAAATAGTTACGCACTTACTTTCAATCTAAAATTTAAAGCTTTTTTATACGTTTTTGATTTAATCGGAACACTTAAAACAAAAATCCAAAAAAATAGATACCCGGTTATAAACATCTCATGCATAATCATACTATTTACTAAAAAAGGAATTATATATTCTAAGTTGTTAAAGTTAAAATATTTCCTTAGTAGCACACTCAGCATTATTAAGTAAATTATTGAATAGATGATTCCGTTTTTAATTAACATATTTATTATTGAGTTATGCGGTTGAACCAACCGATACCCTAAGTACATCTCATGAGAATCAATACTATTATCAATATTTAATGCACTTCTAATTTCGTTATCGTATCCGTAAAGTAAAAGATGTTTATCATTGGCAAGTAACTCTAATGCATTTATATTTCCTCGGAACCTTACTGCATTTGAATTATCATTTAAACCTTCATGATAAGATGAGACATTACTGTCAGAAATGTGAAATACCCAGTAATAACTGAATGCCGAAGAAACAAAAAAAATCCCTATAAAAATAATAAATATTTTTATAGATGTTACTTGATTTCTTACTGAATTGTTTTTATTTTTTTTAAAATATAGTATAACTTTTTTAATTCCTTTTACACTATATAATAATAATAGCATTAATATAAATGATCTTGAACCAATGTAATAAGCATAAATAAATCCTATAATCAATCCAAACTTATATTTTCGCTTGTCACAGTAGCTAATGAATAGAAACAATGCGATAGCTGCGTAGTTTCTATCCCACGCACTATAAAGTGAAAAATCACCAAAATATATACCTCCATTGATCAACTGAAAAATTAGTTGTAGGGTAATCGAAGTTAGAGCTATTAAATAAATCCAATCAAATTTAGAGTACATCTTATCATAGCTATAGTTTTCCCCATGAAAAATGTAAAATAGTATTAAAATAAAAACTGTACTGTACGCAATATTAACTATAGTAAAATCGGTTGTTAAACTAATAATCATTAGCAGGGCTATCAAAAAAATAAGAAAAAATAAATATTTAACCTTGATAGTTTTTTCACCTTTTTTTAGCAAAAATGACAAAGACACTAACATTACTAACGTTATAGTTAAATAATCACGCCACTCTATTGGTATTATAAAAAACATTAGAAAGACGTATAGTGAAACTACAACAGTGTTGAAGTGCTTTAAAGAAATCAATGATAACTCACCTCATTTCATTGCTTCATCTAAAATTTTTTTGTATTTAGTATTCTTTTCTTTAACTTTATACGATGAATCCACATATCTTTTTTCTTTTCCTTTAGATAAACGATAAACTTTTTCGCAAAAATCTAAAATAAATTGAATTTCATCACTAGACCTAACATTTTCAATTCCCCAAAATTTGTTGCAAACTTTTCTTTGATCCTCAGTAATGGATTCCGAATAACTTGTAAATGTATCTAAGACTTCTTTTTTATCTAAAACACTTTGGGTATAGAATAATTCGGGTGCTTGTTCCAAATCAGGTTCATAGTCCGCTTCATAGATTGTTTTCTGAGGAATAATCATATGTGGCTTCTCTAAGACGATTGAATAGCCTACGTGAGTACCTACACTGTTAGACATTGTGTAGTCTGACAATGAAATCAGTGATTTTAAGCGCCCCAAAAAATTAGGGTCTTCCCTACGTCCTGCCGTAGTAACTACAAATCCATTTTCTTCGTAAAGTTTGCCTCGACCATGCTCAATATCTCTATAATATAAACAGACAATTACTGTATCAAAATTGTACGTCACTTTAAAATCTTTAATTTTTTCAACGAACTCTGCTGTATTAAATGTAGCTCTTACTCTGTCTACAGAATGGGAAGGGAACACAAGAAGAGTTTTACCAAATTTATTTTTATAAGATTCTAATTGCTCTTTAGAACAGTAGTTTTTTGTATAAGAGATATAAGGTCCAATCGAGAATACTGGTTTCTTGGTTACTTTTCTTATGTGTTTTTTTCTCTCGTCGCTAAAAGTGATAATAGCTGGAAGCCCACTATTGTAACTTTCTATTTCTGGTACTATGTCACCAAAGTAAACTCCATGTTCTATGCATGCTTTAATAGGGTCATTGAACCCAGAAAAAGTTTTAATACTGTTTGAAATACCATAGAAATAGTTTCCTTTATAATACTCATCGCACTTAAAGTGTGTATCAATAAGCAATTGATTGTAATTAAAAATATCATAATTACACTTTATTTTTTTTCTAAATGTATTTTTTTGAATGTATAGTAAGTTATTAGCTAAAACCATTGCTCTTTTTCTAGTAAGCTCATTGTAAAAAAATTTTATTGAAAGTTCCTTTATTTGCGCTCTCAAGTTTGCTTTTACTTTTGCAATAAAAGTATTGCTTTCTTTCACGATCATCAAAAGTCCCCCGAATTATTATTGCTTGATTTCCTGTATTAAATACTACTCTTATTTACAAAAAGTTCATCGCAACGCTTTCTATATTTTATAGTTTTAGTTAAGTTTCGTTCCGTTATCAATTTCCAAATCTTATTTACTGTATTTTTTATCCTAGCAAACTTCATTTCAATTTTTTCTACTTTATTGTATTTTTTATTAAGAAACTCTTTAATATCAATTTTTTCAATATTACTAATAGAATTTTCAGTAATATAAATATTTGAATTTGAATTTATGTCTACGTTTACGCTTAACTTTCTTTTTTGAAAATGGACATACATAAATTCTTTTTTTGCTACAGTATTTTTTTCATCAATGTAATACCCATAAATTGATTTCCCATCATAACGGAATATATAATTAGTTTTTCTCTCGCAATGACTTAAATAAAGTTTATTGTTATAAGGTACAATGTCAGCAATTATAGAGTTATTGTATAATACAATATTATTTAATTTACTCATTACTGCTGGCATTGCAAACTCATCTAATGCCCAAACAACTTCACTTTTCAAAATTGTATCTAAGTTAAAAAGTTGGTTTAATTCACGTTTTATTTGTTTAATCAAAATATCATCGTTTTTAATTAACGTAAAATGACCCCATAATTGAAACATATCAGTTTTTTTCAATTTTTCTATAGGTAAAAAATTATTTAGATCACCAAAAATTAAATCCATATCGCAATAACCCCAAAAATCATAATTTACTACAAAATCTTTAAAAATCAACCCGTAAAATGGTTTGAAATCACATAATTTATACGGTTTACTAATTTTGTATTGTTCTCCAATTTCACTCTGTATACGATTATTTATGTCGGCAATACTCATATTAGTAATTTTTATGTTATCTATTTTTGGAAGGTTGATTTCATTGTCTGTAATTAAAAACCAATCAATACTTTTATTTTGTGCACAAGAATGGTACCACAACTCAAAGTTTTTAGGTAGGTCTCCAAAATACGGAATGATAACAGCTATTTTCATAATTTATCCTTTCTAGTGAAATATTTCATTTTATGTTTATTTTTCATTATTGTTTTTTTCTTAAAAAAAATTGATAAATATATTTTTTTAATCTTACAGGGATGAATATAAAAACAGTGATGCTTATCATACTAATTATTAACTCAAAAAAATTAATCATTTCTTTCGAGCGCATTTCTTTTTGTAATACGTACCATCCCTTAATGTATTTTCGATTACTTCTTCTTAAAAATTGCTCATCGCCAGTCCTAACGTACACAAGTGGTTCTTGAAGGTTGTAAAACAAAAAGTCTTTACTCAACATCCTAACCCATAAATAATAATCTTCTAAATAAAACAAATGTTTATACCCGCCAGCTGCTTCAACCGCTTCTTTTCTAAACATTACGGTCATATGATTAACTGGATTTCTTTTCTTAGCCCAATTAAATATATCTTTTGATTTTTCAGGCAAGACTTTGACAGTTTGAGTATGTTTGTGTGAGTCATAGAACTCTGCAATATTTGTTCCTATTAGCGCTAGATCACTTCTTTGACTAAATAACTCAATCTGCTTTTCAAATCTCTTTGGATGGTTGATGTCATCCGTGTCAGCTCTAGCAACTAAGTCATGGGAACAATTCTCCAACCCAATATTTAATGCTTCTCCTAAGCCATGGTTAGTTTCTAAGGGAATTACTTTAATTAGAGATGGAAACATTATTAAATATTTATCAATAATATTTTCAAGATTTTCAGTTAAAGGACCATCCTTAACAATTACAACTTCATCTGGAATTAAAGTTTGATTTATTAAAATACTCTCTAAGGCTTTATCAAAGTAATCACTTTTCTCTTTTATATATACTGACAATAATACTGAAAAGCTCATTATGTCATTGTGCCTCCTTTTAAATCTAACTCTCAATCCTACTATACTAATGTCTTAAGAAGTTAACCCAATTTAAATTCCACTACCTATTTTGATTCATGCACGTTATTTATTCTAGAACCTTCAACAACCCCATCCCTTTTTAATACACTAACAAGAGTTCCAAAAAAACACCTTAAATCCATACCAATACCAATTCTTCGCATATACTCTGCGTCTAACTTGACTTTATTTTCAATAGACAATTCATCTCTTCCATTAATCTGAGCCCAACCCGTCAAACCTGGTAAAATGTTATTCACTCCATATCTATCTCGTTCAGCAATTAAATCATCTTGATTCCAAAGCGCAGGGCGCGGACCAACCACTGCCATCTCACCTTTTAATATATTAATAATTTGGGGAAGTTCATCCAAACTTGTTTTCCGAAGAATCTTCCCTGTTTTCGTAATGTACTTTTCTGGTTCTGCTAGCAAGTGCGTCGGTGTATCTTTAGGCGCGTCAATTCGCATCGTCCGGAACTTTAAAATATTAAAATGCGATTGATGAAGTCCAACACGTTTTTGTTTAAAAAAAACTGGCCCTTTCGACTCCAATTTAATCGCAATCATAATTCCGATAAATAAAGGCGCCAAAATAATTAGGCCTATTGAAGAGAGAGTAAAGTCGATTATTCGTTTTAATTCGCTATATTTCATCATTAACACTCCATTTATTAGACTGTTTCGCGTACGTCTTTATTTAAATTCAAGTTTTTTAAATCTAAGCGATCATTTGCCCAGTTAATAAGATACAAACCCAGCGTTTCGCTCGTCTTGAGTTCGTTCATTCGTGCTAGTTTTTCATCCAAATTTGTTTCCTCTGATACAATCCCTGTAAAGATTTTTGGGTAAACAGCTTCAGGATGAACTTCGCCTTCTTTTAGTAACTCTTCAAACATCTTCTCCCCGGGTCGGATTCCGCTAAAGGCTATTGATATTTGATCTTCCGTGAATCCACTCAACTTAATCATGTTACGAGCAAGATCAACAATCTTCACCGGCTCACCCATATCAAGTACGAACACTTCTCCACCGTCGGCAAGTGTTCCTGCCTGAATAACAAGACGACTTGCTTCAGGAATTGTCATAAAATAGCGTGTCATATCCGGGTGTGTCACCGTGACTGGACCACCTTTTTCAATCTGTGTCTTGAATAACGGAATAACCGATCCACGGCTGCCTAGAACGTTTCCAAAGCGGACAACAGCAAACTTTGTACGACTAGTCTTAGCCAAGTTTTGAATAATCATCTCAGCAACTCGTTTCGTAGACCCCATGACATTTGTTGGATTAACTGCTTTATCTGTTGAAATCATAACAAATCGAGCCGCTCCGAATTCATCCGCCATCTCAGCGACATTTTTTGTCCCATATATATTATTTTTAACAGCTTCGTGCGGATTTGCTTCCATTAAAGGTACGTGTTTGTGCGCTGCCGCGTGGAAGACTAAGTGTGGTGAGTACATCATGAAGACATCGCGTAAACGTTCTACGTCTTGTACATCAGCAATAACTGGAATAAGTTCTACTTCTAAATTTAACTCTCGTAACTCACGCTCAATTAAATAGATACTGTTCTCACCGTGTCCGAGCAATAATAATCGCTCTGGCTTGAACTTCAAGATTTGACGACAAATTTCAGATCCGATTGAGCCCCCGGCACCGGTGACAAGAACCGTTTTTCGTTCAACTTCTGATTGAATACCAGAAATATCGAGTTCGACTGGTTCACGACCGAGCAAATCTTCAATCGACACTTGTCTCATTTGATTGACCGCGACTTTGCCAGTTGCAACTTCTTCAATCATTGGTAACGTGTGTACATTTGTACAGAGTGTTTTCGCTCGCTTAATAACAGCAAGACGATCTTTATAGTTCATCGACGGGATAGCGAAGACGATTTTATCAATCGCTTCGTTCTCAACGACTGATTCTAACTTCCCTAACGTCCCGACGACTTTCACGCCGTTGACAGTCAAATTTTGTAGGTGGCGATTGTCATCAATGAACCCGACCGGGTTCATCCGGTGATTATCCGACTGATTGATTTGACGGACAAGCATACGTCCAGCTTGCCCCGCCCCGATGATGAGTGTTCTCTTTTCATCTTTACGGCGCTTCACGTTACGACCACGTAAAATCGAACGTTGCTCGTGTTTCCATGTCACATAAATACGTGAGCCTAAGCGAATGCCACCTAATAATAAAAGAGATAGGCAGAAGCTGAGAAATAACATCCGTTCCATCGCCTCACCATAAACTACAAATTGGAGGGCATACAAAACGAATGTGCTCATTATAAGAGTCACAGCAAGACGAATGGCTTCTGACATACTAGCGAAGCGCCATGCAACTCGATACAGGCGACTGATACCGGCCATCACAATAAATAGCACACTATATAGTAAAGCAGACTCTACAAAATGATTACGATCTACATTCTCAATAAATTCAATTGGATATAAAAAGAAGTACGTTACAAACATAGAAGATAAAATCGCAGTAATATCAAAAAACACTAATACACTTGTCCGAAATGATTTCCGACCTAGTTCAGGAATCGACAATTATCTTCCCTCCCCTTAGTTGATTACATTCATAGAAGCATTTTCTTCTACTAATTGCGTAATCATCTTTAACACGTCGTCATGTAAGTCTTCTCTAGCTAATGCGAATTCTAAAGTTGTCTGGATAAACCCGAGCTTCTCGCCAACATCATAACGTTTACCAGAGAACTCATACGCAAAAACACGTTGTACCTCGTTCAAACGTGTGATTGCATCTGTCAACTGTATCTCGCCACCCGCACCAGGAACTTGCGTCTCTAAAAATTTGAAAATTTGTGGAGTAAACAAGTAACGCCCTAAAATAGCCAAGTTCGATGGCTCTGTTCCTGGAGCCGGTTTTTCAACAAACGACTCCACTTTATGTAATCCGCCTTCAAGCGATGCTTGAGGATCAACGATTCCATAGCGATGTGTCACATCGCGAGAGACCGGTTGCACACCGATGATTGAGCTTTCAGTCTTGTTGTATTGTTCAATTAACTGCTTAGTACATGGAGTTTCTGCTTGCACGATATCGTCGCCAAGCATAACAATAAACGGTTCGTCACCAACAAACGCTTTAGCTTGAAGAACTGCATGTCCAAGACCCATTGGTTTTGACTGACGAATGAAATGAATGTTTATGTTCGTAGTTTCTTCAACAAGTTTCAAAAATTCAGATTTTCCTTTTTCAATCAATGTCTGCTCAAGTTCCGGAACTGAATCAAAATGGTCTTCGATAGCTCGTTTGCCTTTGCCCGTCACAATCAAGATATCTTCAATTCCCGATTCGACAGCTTCTTCAATAATATATTGGATCGTGGGTTTATCGACAATCGGTAACATCTCTTTCGGCATCGCTTTCGTTGCAGGTAAAAACCGTGTGCCTAAACCAGCCGCCGGAATAACTGCTTTCTTCACTCTTTTAATTGTCATTCAATACACTCCTCTATGGGTAAATATATATTATATGTCTGATTCATAGAAAAAAGGATGTAACTTACATCCTTTCAAAATTATAAATTAAGGTTATCACTTTCGACCTAATATAAAAACATACGAGGAGTAAAATAAACCTAAAATCGTTCGACAGTTGTCGACAAAAGAATCATATTTTTAGATAGATTGTCAATAATTAGTATTTGACAAAAAGTAAATTATTTTTTCCATTTTCCTCGCCAGTTTTTAGTTGGTAATGTTGGAGGATCTATGAATACAAATTCATCCTTCATAACGGCTTCTGCATTGACTACATAATTCTCCCACTTGTCTTGACCTAGCTCTTTACGAACAACCTTTTCGACTTCGGTCCAATAAAATGTTCGGCGTCCTGTACTATGGGCGTCTGATGCAATTAAATGACTCAATCCATTACGAAGGAATGCAAAAGCCAAATCCTTCACGTTCTGACCAAACTCACCAGTCAAACTACTCGTCGTAATCTGCGAAAGCGCGCCAGACGAAACGAAGTCCATTAATCGTTTCGGGTTCGTTGCGAACTCTTTATTACGTTCTGGGTGAGCGATGACTGGTGTGTAGCCTTCTGTTTGAAGGCCGAAGAAGAGCTGTTCAGCATAAGCTGGTACAGAGTCACTTGGGAACTCAATGAGCACATAACGTGATCCAGCAAGGGATAACGCTTTACCTTGCTCTAAAGATTCAACAAGATCACCAAAAATACGAATCTCTTGTCCTGGATATAAGTCGAGATTGATGTTTTCTTGTCGAAGCACGTTTTGAAGTTTTGTCACAGCATTTGGTACATCTAATTGGCTCGTATCAAACTGCGGGTGAAACGCGTGGGGGGTGACCACAATTGCGGTCACCCCTTCACTTACAGCGCGCTTCGCCATCTCGACCGCTTGTTCGACTGTTTCCGGACCGTCATCAACGGCCGGCAATAAGTGACAATGGATATCAATCATGGCACGCTCTCCTTTTATTCGTATGCATAATAGTAATAGTAATCATCGCTGCCTTGTGGTTCGCGTTTATTCAACACAACACCGAGAATATGAGCTTCAGCGAGCGTCAATTGTTCTTTTGCTTTGACGACCATTTGACGATCTGATTTGTCGCAGCCGACGACAAGAACAACCCCATCAACTTTACGGGCTAAGAGACGTGTATCTGCCACTTGCATCATTGGAGGCGCATCTAAAATAATGATGTCATAATTAGCTCGAAGTTCTTCCAAGACACGGTCCATCATTTTCGAAGACAACAGTTCTGATGGGTTTGGTGGAATCGGGCCTGCCGCAATCAGATCTAAGTTTTCAATTTGAGTTTTGTGAGTAGCCTTTTCAATTGTAGTTTTTTTAGCTAATACAGTTGAAAGTCCAATCCCGTTTGAGAGACGGAACGTGAAGTGCGCCGTTGGACGACGCATATCACAGTCAACTAACAACACTTTCTTCCCTTGCTGTGCGTAGACGACTGCAAGGTTCGACGAAGTGGTAGATTTCCCTTCTCCTGAAGATGCTGACGTAATAACCATCGTCTGTAGATCGTCATCGACTGCCGTAAATTCGAGATTTGTCCGAATTGTGCGATACTGTTCAGAGATTGGTGACTTCGGTTTGTGGACTGTAATCAATTCACGGCCCGTCTTGTCATATTTAATATGTTTGCTCTTCTTTTTTCCGAACTTAAACATGGACTTGTTCACCTTTCACGTTAGCTTGACGTTGTTGCATCATTTCCACTTTATCGATAACAGGAATCGACCCGAGAACGGGCAATTCTAATATATTTTCGACGTCTTGCTCTGTTTTAATACGACGATCTAAAACAACCTTGAGGAATGCAATAGCAAAACCTATCATTAAGCCAATAATTGTTGCGATGGCTATATTCAATAGAATGTTTGGACTGACTGGAAACACCGGTACCGAAGCCTTCGAAAGAACTTTGACATTATCGACACTCATCAATTCGGGAACTTCTTTTGAAAAAACATCGCTGATTTCGTTGGCGATATCCGTTGCTAGCACTGGATTGGTGTGCTGGACTTTAATGTTAATGACTTGTGAACTTTGTTCACTGTTAACCGTAATCAAATTACTAATATTATCTGGAGCTCCAATCACGTTTTCTTGAACCTGCTCTAAAATTGCTGGACTTTGAATGATGACGCGGTACGTATTAACAAGTGTAACGGATGACTGGATTTGACTATTATCCAAAGGCATGTTTTCACCTTGTTTAGGAGCTACCAATACCTGTGTCGATGCTTCGTACGTTGGGCTTATCACGAATGAACTAACTAAAAAGGCAACAAGTGCCGCGATGATTGCTAAGCTTACGATGAGCCATTTGCTCCGTTTTATGATAGAAAATAATTCTCCAAGGGAAATCGTTTCTTCTTTCATGTTCGTGTTTTCTCTCCTCTGTTCTCTAAATTCACTACTGGAAAAATTCCGCAGATAATATTTAACAATGCCAATACCAAAACATTATAGCAAAAATCCTCACAGTTGATGACCCATTTTTTAAAATTTGGGTTTTTTGGTATGTAAATCTGATAAACTTTGTTAGGAAGAACTTAACAAAAGGAGGAGACAATAGTGCACGTTAGTGAGCGCCTACTCCAGTTGTACGCAGACACGAATGCGGCAACACGTACAAAACTGCAAGATGCCATCAAACATAATTTAGGGGACGGAAAATCGTTAAGTAGGTCCTTTGAAGAATTGACCAGTACGACGAATACAACGCTTTCGACCGATGAAAAATCGGCGGCAGACTTCGCCGCTTGGATCAAAGATGGCAAGAAAGATGCCATGTTTCTTCCATACTATGTGTCTTTACTCGAGATGCATGAGAATGTATTGAACAAAAAAGCAACGAGTACGCAATCTAATCCTATTGACAAGACAACGGTCAATGAGACGTCAGCTGTTGAAAAAACAGTCGTAATCGTTCCTGAACCAACCGTAGTCGAAGCTCCAAAAGTGGAAGAAAAACCATCCGCTCCAAAGCAACGTTATATGCCAGAAGCGCCAGTACCGTCTCGCGCGGAACGAGCCAAATATCAACGGACGATCGAACCAGCCCGACCACGTCGAAAGTCCGGGAAATGGATTGGTGCCCTTTTCCTCCTCGCTTTACTCATAGGCGGTGGCTATATCGGGTATCCATATGTAATGGACTTGTTAGCACCAAAACAAGAAGCAAAAGTTGTCGAGGAAACACCGAAGCCGGATCCTGAACCGGTCGTCCAAGAGGCAGAAACGAATTACGTCTGGCTCGCCTCGAAAAACGTTAATCTCGTTTCAGAGCCAAACGGTACGACAGTCACCTATATAGGAGATATCGGCGACCGCTATGAGATTTTAAAGGAACAAGATGAACACGTTGAAGTAAATTTGGATGGGACGACAGCATGGGCCCCACTCGACGCGGTCACGACCGACTGGCCACAACGTGACTTAACGGACAGTGTCCTGCTCGATTGGGTGAACACGAATTTGAATAACGATTGGCTCGGTGAAGCGATTCCTGATTTCTTCGCCATGAATGAGGCAGCGCTCACGGAAACAATCGGTACGCCTTACGGTCGTGAGACAGATGCGTTGAACGCCTATGCGTTCTATAACGGCGGCTTCTTCGTCATTCAACAAGACAAAGTACATGCCATCGATTGGACGAACACACAAACGACGCGCGAGGTATTCAGCCCGCTCGGCGAACCGGTCCTAGAGACGGACGATGCAGTAGTTTACGAGAGTGAGACGTATTCACTCCGCTTATTCGAAGGCACAAACGGACAGACCCGAGTGCGTTTAACTGAGAAGTAATCAATAGAGGATTTTTGGAAGGGGTCATTCATATGAGCACTATTTTAGTCACAGGCGGTGCCGGTTATATCGGTACTCACACTGTTTTACAATTGCTTGAAACTGGTCATGATGTCATTGTGTTAGACAATTTATCGAACAGTCGCCGCGAGGCGCTCGAACGCGTTGAGGCATTGACTGGAAAATCAGTCACGTTCTATCTGGGCGATATCCTTGATCGCGAGTTACTAGAACAAATCTTTTTGACGCATACAATCGACGCCGTCATCCACTTCGCTGGATTAAAAGCTGTCGGCGAGTCGGTATCAGAGCCGCTCCGCTACTACGAGAACAACGTCGTCGGCACGACCGTCCTTTTAGAAGTGATGAACGCATTCGACGTGAAACGCATCGTCTTCAGCTCATCGGCGACCGTCTACGGCATGCCGGAACGGACACCAATTGACGAGTCGTTCCCGCTCAGCGCGACAAATCCATACGGACGGACGAAACTGATGATTGAAGACATCATGCGCGACCTTGCTGTCGCCGACCCATCGTGGAGCACCGCCCTATTGCGTTACTTTAATCCGATCGGCGCCCACAAATCGGGTCAAATCGGCGAAGACCCGTTCGATATCCCGAACAATTTGATGCCGTATATCACGCAAGTCGCCGTCGGCCGCTTGAACGAACTGAGTGTGTTCGGTGACGATTACGACACACCGGACGGGACCGGCGTCCGTGACTATATTCACGTCGTCGACTTGGCCGAGGGTCACTTGAAGGCACTCGACTATGTCATGGAACATACCGGTGCCGAAGCGTTCAACTTAGGGACCGGGACCGGCTATAGCGTCCTCGACCTCGTGCATGCGTTCGAGGCGGAAAGTGGGAAACGCGTCCCGTACCAAGTGACGCCGCGCCGACCGGGCGATATCGCTATGTGCTTTGCTGATCCATCGAAGTCGAAACAGGTGCTCGGCTGGGAAGCGAAACATGACGTCCGCGCCATGTGCCGCGACGCCTGGAACTGGCAATCGAACAATCCGAACGGTTACCGGGCATAAGAAAAACCCCTTACACGAGAACATCACTGTTCTTCGGTAAGGGGTTTTGTCATGTCCACTTCAATGATTTCAGGTTCCTTGCCTGGCGTGACGAGCACCCCGAAGTCAAGGACGGCAATCACGATAGCGATGCCTGCGAGCGCCCACGCTGCGTCGAACGTGAACTCGCCGACGATTAATCCGAACAAGACGAACGCTGCGAACATCAAGTAGTAAAACTTGCGCCAAATCGTCCGGTACTCGATTGCAAACTCACGGTCCCACATGTAGAAAAATACGAAGCCCGCTAACGCGATGAATAGCGTCGCGAACATCCAATACGAAAATGAATGGAACGTCAGGCTCAAGACATGCATAAATAGTGACTGATTCATCGGAATTCGCTCCTTAGGTGTATGTAGAATTTTGTCATGGAAATTCCTTCTATCTCCATTTTCCTACCAAATGATTCGTGAGTCAATACACCTAAATCACACAATTCAATTTTGAATCAAAAGACCTATTCAGATTTCACCCAAACAAACCCGTATGCGTCGAGTTCAATCGACTTAACGGGTTCCCCAGTGAACAGGTTTATCCCGCTCGTCCGCACAGTTACCGGCTCATTGCTGACGTTCGTATACAGCATGAGCGCCTCCTCTTCACTCTTTCTTTCGACTGTGAAGACGCGCTTATCAGACGTATCGATTCGCTGCTCAGCATAAGGTGAAAACGCCGGGTGTATCCGTTTGACGTTCAACTGGCTGATGATGCCCGAGAATACCTGCAGGCGATACGGGTCCGTCTTCAGCTCTTGAATGAGCGCGTCATGATCGACCGGTGTCTGGACGCCGAGCAGCGTCCGGTAATCAACGGTCGGGATGCCTTGGAGCGAGAACAAGATGCTGTGCGCTGCGAGAATCATGTCGACGCTCGGATCGATCAAGTTCTTCTCGAACGGGTCGCGTTCATGAATCGACAAGAAGTTGAAGTACGTCTTTCCTTCTCCTGGCGCCTCGATTCGATTCGCCCAGTCGGACAACTTCTTGGCATCTCCTTGCGCGAAGGCGAGCATCGTGTGCGAGGCGAGGTCGAAGTGACAAATCGCATCGGCAACGCTGATGTATGAGCCGAGTGCCTGAACGTCTCCTTCATAGGCGAGAATCAATTGTCCATGCGGTTTATAGTGATGGAGCACCGTGTGCCACAGTTCGACAACGCGTTGAATGCTTTCCTCGGACATGCCGCGGAACGACTGGACATGGACGCGTAACTTCGTCGCGCCTTGGGCGAGCCGCTCGATAAAGGCGTCCGTCTCCTCTAGTAGATTGAACTGTAACTCGTTATAGACGTCAGGCTCCGTATCGTACATGAGTTCGAACTCATGCTTGAAGCGTCCGAGGTCCTCGTATAACCGGATACGCGGATTGATTGCCGTATCGGTCGGCTTGGCCGGATACGGGAACAGCGAGACGAGATACAAGTCGCTGATTGACGCCTGGACGTGTTCTTTCAACAAGTCATGGAGCGCATCCAAGTCCGGACTCCCGTCTGCCGTGATGGAGTTGGCGTCAATCATGAGGACGCTTGTCTTTTCGCTCACATTCTCCCCGTCATGCCAATGATGGCCGTCCCACTTGGCGAACAGCTCTTTCCAGTCTTCCGATGTATGGTCGTCCTCTAATCGATTGATAATCGGTTCAACAGTTTCCCAAAGCATGATATCCCTCCTCAGTGTCTCTTTATCAGTCCCACCGAACCACGATTTTCAAACGCAAAAAAAGCCATCCCATAAGGAATGACTTAGTTCATCAAGCGCTGCAGCTCGGCTTGGACGTCGGCGAGCGAGGCCGAATCCGGATTCCAGTAATAGATGCCGTCCGACTCCAGACCGCCCGACCCTTCGATGCGTAGCGTGCTGGCGTTACGGAACGCCTTCATATAGTCCGTCGACAACGTCACGAGCTCATTGAACTCGATGTTCGTCTTGGCCCGGTTGCCGGCGACGTCTAACAGCTTCGTCACTTTGTCGACCGAGAAGTCGGAACGCCCCTTCTCGACGATGGCCGCGACGACGGCACGTTGCCGCTCTTGGCGACCGAAGTCCCCGTTCGGATCTTCATAACGCATCCGGGCGTATGACAACGCCGAAGCACCGTTCAAATCGACCTGTCCAATCGGATAGTTATAACCATCCGCGGAGAAGGCGAAGTCGTTCGTCACCGTGATGCCGCCGAGCGCGTCGACCACCTCGGTGAACGCCTCCATGTCAGCCTCGACGACGTAATCGATCGGAATATCGAGTAACCCTTCGACTGTGTTCATCGCCATCTCGGCCCCACCGAAGGCGTAGGCATGGTTGATTTTATCGTTCATGCCTTTGCCAACGATTTCGGTCTTCGTATCGCGCGGGATGCTTAGCATCGCGCCTTCGTCCGTCGTCGGGTTGAGCGTCATGACGATGATCGAGTCACTCCGTCCCTGCTCGCCGTCACGGCGGTCAATCCCGAGCAGTAACACCGACACCGATTCTTTCTGTTCGATCGTCTCGACCTGTTTCCGTTCCTGACTGATTTCGAGATTATCGTTCACTTTCGTCACCGTCTCGTTTACGTCCCGGTACATCGACCAGACGAACAGACCCCCGGCG
This sequence comes from Exiguobacterium sp. s26, assembly GCF_018618235.1. NCBI lineage: Bacteria > Bacillati > Bacillota > Bacilli > Caryophanales > Exiguobacterium > Exiguobacterium sp. s26. The sequence continues at coordinate 20,511 of NZ_JACSLS010000016.1, forward strand.
ACGAGGAAAATGGTCAGGACGCCGAGCGTGATCGCCAACACCTTTTTCCAACTTGATTTCTTCTTATGTCTCGCCATGCGTTCACCCGCTTTCAAAAATCTTAGATATGGATTATTTTCCCGCTTAACGTGTTGTATTATAGCACGTTGTCAAAAAATGCTAACCATATCTTTTCAATTTTTATGGGAAATGTGTCTTATAACGGGTACGCCGCATATGGTCGGGCCAGGCCGCGTTGATTTCAGCACCGAGCAGCATCGTCGCCGCCGTCAAGTAGAGCCAGATCTGGAGCAAGATAACGATGCCGATCGTCCCGTACGTATCGCCAAACATCGAGAACTGGTCGACGTAGACGCTATAGCCCGTCGATAGCATCTGCCAGGAGATGACGGCGAAGATGGCACCCGGTAGCGTCTCGACGAAACGGACGCGCTGTTGCGGGGCAATCTTATAGAACATGGAGAACGCGAAGATAAGGATGACCGTCGACACCGTATACCGGGTGAGCGTAGCCAGCCGGTCGAAGTCCTCGAGCCTTGGAAACCACGTATACATGAGCTCGACGAACTCACGGCCAAAGATATGGAACACAATCAAGATGACGGCACCGACGCTGAAGGCGATGAGCGTGAGCAAACCGATTAAACGACGAACGACGTAGCTCCGGGCCTCTGTCTCCCCGTAGGCGAACACGGTCAGCTTGACGAGGCGGGCCGTCCCGTTCGATGCCGACCAGACGGCGATGATGGCCCCGATTGAGACGAGGCCGGCGTTGATGTTGCCGCTGACGTCATAGACAATCGACAGCATGTCCCGAACACTCGAACCCGGGATGAGAATCTCAATCTGTTCGATCAACAAGGCGTCGTCAATCCCGAACCACGCCATGACGGCGAACAAGAGGACGAACGTCGGGAAGATGGCGAGAAACCAGAAGAAGGCGAGCGTCGCGCTATAGTCGTTAATATGATGGTCCTTGAACCGATGGCGGACGTCGATGACGAGGCGGATCAGGCGGTCGAGCACTCAGGTCACTCCTTTTCTTCTTATTATCGCACAAATCAAAACGCCCCATCCGATTGGATGAGGCGAGCCGTCACTGTTCCATCAACTGTCCGAGATACGACTTCACGTCTTCGAGTGAAGCAGCGTCCGGGTTCCAGTAATAGATGCCGTCGCTTTCTTTCCCGCCCGTTCCTTCGAGGCGAAGGACGTCCTGGTTTTTGAAAGCAGCCATATAGTCGCTCGAGAGCGTCCGGATGTCTTTGAACGTCATGTTCGTCTTGGCGTTGTTGCCGAGCACGTCGAGCATGTTGTTGAACTTCGAGATCGAGAAATCATCTTTGCCTTTATTGACGAGCGCCGTGATGACATCACGTTGACGCTCTTGGCGACCGAAGTCCCCGCTCGGGTCGTCATAGCGCATGCGTGTATACGCGAGCGCTTCCGGGCCATTGAGCGTGAGTGCGCCCGGTTCGAACGTGTGCTCACCTGACGTGAACGCCAAGTTGTTCGTCACGTTGACGCCGCCGAGGAGGTCGACCGTGTCTTGGAAGCCTTTCATGTCGACTTCAGCCACGTAATCGATCGGGATGTCGAGCAAGTTCTCGACCGTGTCGAGCGCCATCTCAGCTCCACCGAACGCGTAAGCGTGGTTGATCTTGTCAGATGTGTCTTTACCGACGATCTCCGTCTTCGTGTCACGCGGGATGCTGAGCATCGCGCTTTGATCCGTGTTCGGGTTGAGCGTCATGACGATGATCGAGTCGCTGCGACCTTGCTCGTCGGCACGACGATCGACACCGAGAAGAAGGACCGAGATCGGCTTCTTATCGTTGATGGCTTCCGTCGTCATCCGTTCCGGGCTAAGGCCCGTCGACTCGTTCAAGCGTTCGACGGTCGAATCGACTTGATTGTATAGATATGTAGCTACCCCGACTCCGATGAGTAGGAACAACCCTACTACGATTCCCGCGATAATCGCGATGCGTTTAGCGGGCGAACTCTTTCTACGGCGTTTCTTGACTCTCTTTTTCTTTTGCTCTTCCATGACATAACACCTTTCCTCGAACCCTTGAATGAAATAGACCAGGTTTTAGTTTAGCACGCAAAACATTGCGGCTTTTTAAATTATTTGTAAAAAAGGTAAATGATTGCCGAATGATGTCGAAATATTCGTTCGTTTTTAAGTATCGGATTTCCCTCATCAAAAGTTTAGGGTTTCGTCGACATTCCTTTGTAAGAGTACCACGCTTCTGTAAAGGTGAAACCGTTATCACATTTCAGTCATACGTATAAGGTCCTGCTTTTGGATTAGGACCTGTATGAAATCGTGTCAATATTTAGTCGAATGTGCTGTTTTTTAGGTATGTTTCCTTATATTCAAAAACCTTTATGGGACAAATGGATGATTTTTTGTAATAATTGTATTGTTCGTAATGAAAATGTAAATTTAAATCCATTCATTGGTTGGAGGAATCGGCAGATGCGTTATGTCGTCACGTGCTTTTTAGAGAAGGAAGAGCCTTGTTCGTTCATCGTGTACGGGGGGTCAAAACATGAGGCAGCGTTCACGTTCGAGAAGACGTTGAAAGAGGCGAGCCCGCTCAATGACTATGTCGAATTGAGTGACGGCAAGCAAGTGAAGGTCGGTTCGATTCTCGCCTATCGAATCGATGACATCCCGCCCCTCTTTTGAAGTCCATCCATTTCGGGTAACCCTTATAAGGAAACCAAATCAACGAACGGGGTGAACCGATATGGAATTAGGGATGATCGGACTTGGGAAGATGGGGTTGAACTTGGCACTCAATTTGACGGACGGCGGGCACCGTGTCCTCGGCTACGACCCGGGCAACGTGTCGACGAGCCAGTTCGAGACGAAACAGTCACTCGAAGAAGTCGTCGACGGGCTCAAAGCACCACGCGTCGTCTGGGTGATGGTACCGGCGGGCGACGTGACGGAGCACGTCTTGAACGACCTGCATGCGTTGTTGTCTCCGGGGGATATCGTCATCGACGGCGGCAACTCGAACTATAAGGAATCGATGCGGCGGGCCGAGCACTTCAAAGACAAGCTCATCTACTTCTTTGACGTCGGGACGAGTGGCGGCATGGAAGGGGCACGCCATGGCGCCTGTACGATGATCGGTGGGGATTTGGAGGCGTTCGGCAAAATCGAGGAACTGTTCCGCGACGTGTCGACGGATAACGGCTACTTGTATGCCGGACCGAGTGGCAGTGGCCATTTCTTGAAGATGATCCATAACGGGATCGAGTACGGCATGATGCAAGCGATCGCCGAAGGGTTCGAGATTCTCGAGAAGAGCCCGTTCGAGTACGACCATGAGCAAGTCGCCCGCGTCTGGAACCACGGCTCGGTCGTCCGCTCGTGGCTGATGGAGCTGACCGAGAGCGCGTTCCATAAGGATGCGAAGCTCGACGAGATTAAAGGGGTCATGCATGCGTCGGGTGAAGGCAAATGGACGGTCGAGACGGCGCTCGAGTACGGGGTGCCGGCACCGGTCATCGCGATGTCGCTCATGATGCGGCAGCGTTCGCTCGAAGAGGACACGTTCTCCGGGAAAGTCGTCGCTGCCCTCCGGAACGAGTTTGGTGGGCATGCGGTGGAGAAAAAATAATCGAGGTAAACGTCGGTCGAGTCGAACTCGGGCGACGTTTTTTTGTACTGTGACAGTTATCCGCTCGTCTCGTTGCGAACAAACGTTGATATGAATGGGATTTCTATACATTTGTCGATTAAATGTACTAATTTCTGTAAAACTCTTTTCGTTTCAGCAGGCGTATGATGAAAGAGCAGCATATCTTGTGACATAGAAGGAGCCGGCATGATGCGTAAACTTCACGACTATAACGTCTACATCCCGAAAGAGCTTTATGAACCAGGAGACAGGCCCGTGTTCCGGAGACGGAATCATAACTGGCAGGACATGGAGGCATGCTTTGACAAACTCGTCGCCCAAGCGTTCCATGCGTTCGAGCATGGCGGGTACTTCTTATGTGAGGCGTACGCTCTGGTCCACACCCGTATTCACATGCTCAAGCTGAAACGAACGTGTGAGGATGGCCGCGGCGTCGAGATGCACGTGACTTATTTGCATGAAATGAAAGATATCTACGTCATGTTTTATATTGACGGTGTAGCGACCCGGGCGCGAACGGCCTGGCTGTCGAACGGGATTCTGATTCTCCAGCCGGACTCGTATTCGAATTGGCTCCACTTTGAACCATGCTGGGTCGGGGATCATTTCATCGACGACATCTCGATTTTATTGCTGAAAGAGTTCCGCAAGATCGAGCTCCGAGCAAGGTTCTAATGTGAACAGCCCCTAGATGTCTAGGGGCTGTCGCGCTGTCCGTCACTCCATGACGTTGCCTTCCGCCGGGATTGGCGTCTGCTTCAATAGGTTCGCGAAATGGTAGAGGTTGTACGCCATGACGCGACCGTTCTTTCTCGTAAAGGCGTTGTCGCGGCCGGCATCGATGTATGAGTCACCCGGACCGGCCTCACCGACCCAATACGTGTCGACGTTCGGCGGGACGGTGAAGCCGATATGGGATAGCCCGTACAAGATGGACGCACAGGCATGCTTCGCCCCGTCCTCGTTCCCCGTCACGACGACACCGCCGACTTTGTTGTAGTAGATGGCCTGGCCTTTGTCGTTCGTCAAGGCGCTTCCGCCGTACAGCCGCTCGATGACTTGCGTCGCGACGCTGCTCTTCTCGCCGAGCCAAAGCGGTGTCCCGATGATGAGGATATCGGCCGCCTTCACTTTCTCGAAAATTTGCGGCCACTCGTCACCGCCCCCTTCATCTTCCGTCACTCCGAACGCGACGTTGTAGTCGACGACACGGACAATCTCCGAGTCGACCCCAAGTTTGTCGAAGTGCGGAATGATATCTTTCATGAGCCCTTCCGTGTGCGAGGTCGTACCCTCGCCTTTCAATGAGCAGTTCAAGAATAAGGCTTTCATCGAATCCCTCCTTAGATGATCAACAGTTAGGTGTTCCCGGTCTAACGAAGGGATATTCGTCATGGTATGTCAAAAACGACCCGTCATCTATGTGATGACGGGTCGTTTTAACAAGGTTAAACAAACATATGTTCGTTTTATGGTACAGCGCAAACAAGCGCCTATATATTCGCTTTTTCTATTTTTAGCTTAGCAAATCCCGCAACATAAGTCTATTCTTTCTCGGTCCAACTCCCTACAGTAAAGATAGACTCTTGAAAGGAGCACAACGATGGAATCATACCGCTGGGACCTCAATCTGAAGGTTCGCTTGTTCGGTGAAGGGCTGTTCAATCTGTTGTTTTGGATGTACTTCCCGTTCATCACCGTCTATTTCGCCCAAACGCTCGGCGTTGAGCTGGCCGGTCTGCTCATGGCCGTGCCACCGCTGTTTCTTTTGATCGGCAGTTTAATCGGCGGTTCGCTCGCGGACGAAATCGGACGCCGTCCCGTCATGCTCGTCGGGACGTTCGCGCAAGGTGTCTTATTCCTCGCCTTCGCAGTGTCAACAAACGCCTACGTCGATTATGTCACCTATATCGGCATCGGTTTCATGGGCGCGATTTATAAACCAGCCAGCTCGGCCATGGTCGCCGACCTCGTGCCAACCGAACATTTACGCGACGTGTTCGCGACGTTCATGGCGTCGAACAATATCGGCGCCGTGCTCGGTCCGATCCTTGGGGCGGTCCTCTTCTTCGAGCATCGCCAAGCGCTCCTATTAGGCTGTGCCTTCGTCCTGTTCGGATACGGAGTGCTGCTCGCGGCGCTCACCCGTGAGACACGGCCGGGCTCACCTGAGAAGACGGTCGCCAAAACATTCCGCACCCAAGGGCGTTCGTATGCGACGATTTTGCGCGATCCGTTGTTCCGCCTCTATTTGATTGCCGGCGTATTCGCCTTAATCCCCATCATGCAACTCGACGTGTATGTACCGGTCTATTTGATTGAACAGGCCCCGGCCACGTTCGACGTCTCGAACACCGTCCTGTTCGGCTGGCTCGTCGCCTATAACGGGCTCTTGTTCGTCGTCTTCATCATTCCTGTCACGCGCGTGTTCCGAGCGTGGGACGAACGACGTGTCTTCCTGTTGTCGACGTTCCTCGCCGGCTTCGGGACGTTCCTCGTCGCCTTCTCGTCGAACATCTGGTATTTGCTCGTCGTCACGACCGTGTTCACATTCGGCGAGTTGATCCGTTCCCCGGTCAGCCAGAGCTTCGTCAGCCGCTACGCCCCGACCGAATCACGCGGACAATACCTCGCGGCCGACACGCTCCAAAACACGATCGGCAAGTTCCTTGCGCCGGTGACGGTGCTCGCCTCGGGCTTCGTGTCCCCGATTGCCGTCTTTACACTCATCTTGCTGTCGGCGCTCATCGGGATGGGGCTCTATGCCAAACTGTTCCAACAGCTCACACAACAAGACGGATGACCGCGGTCATCCGTCTTTCGCCTGTCCATCGAATAATTCCTCGCCCCGCTTCACCCGACCGTCGGGATACTTGTAAGCGACATGCTCGAGCGACAGCTTCGTCGGCGTATCGAGGCCGGCCGCGGCCGTCATGTTATAGAGCCCTTCGCGGAGCGAGATGATATAGTTCGTCACGCGGTAACTTTTCTCGTCGACGACGAGGGCGTGCTGCAGTTTCGGGTCGGTGGTCGCGACGCCGACCGGGCACCGGTTCGTATGGCACACTTGCGCCTGGATACAGCCGACGTTGAACATGAGTCCACGGGCGATATTGATGCAGTCGGCCCCGAGTGCGAGCGCGACGGCAATTTTGTCTGCCGTGACGAGCTTGCCGGAGGCGAACAAGGTGATACGGTCACGAATCCCATATTGCAAGAGTAATTGATGCACATACGGGAGCGCCGCCTTCAACGGCAGACCGACCGAATCCGCGAGCTCTTGGTATGTCGCCCCGGTCCCGCCTTCCCCGCCGTCGACCGTGATGAAATCGGGATGCTGTCCGGAAGAAGCCATCTCTTGAACGAGCGCCTCGACGTCTGCGAGGCGTCCGATGACGAGCTTGATGCCGACGGGTTTGCCGCCGATGTCTCGCAGCCGTTCGATGAAGCTGAGCAGTTCTCGGTCCGTCTTGAACTCAGAGAACCGGTTCGGGCTGTCGATTGTGACGCCAACTTTGACGTTCCGGATACGGGCGATCTCTTCGGTCACTTTCGCGCCATCGATATGGCCACCCCTCGTCTTCGCACCTTGGGCGAGCTTCAACTCAAAGGCACGCACTTGCGGAATCTCACTCTTCGCTTTGAACGCCGCGTCCGAGAACGAACCGTCCTCGGTCCGGACGCCGAACAGCGCCGGTCCGATTTGACAGATGAGGTCGACCCCGCCTTTCAAATGATGGTCCGACAGTCCACCCTCGCCGGTATTCATCCACGTCCCTTTGGCCCGACCGAGTCCAATCGACAGCGCCGTGATGGCGTTCTCGCCGAGCGAACCAAAACTCATCGCCGACTGACCGACGAGACCGCGGACATAGAACGGCTCCCGACACGTCTGTTTCCCGATGACGATGCTGTCCTCTTCTGTCAATAAGTACGGTCCGACGTCGCGTTCGACAATCCGCTCTTTCCGCGTGAACAGGTTGTCCTCCTCGACTTGATAGAGATGCGTCGTCACGGTCTCGCTGTTATCGATGCGGAGCTCGTTCCGGTTCGTCGGATAGAGCACGTTCTGCAGATAGAACCCGCCCCGCTCGAAGTCTCGCTCCGAGCCGAACCCGATGATGCGCGACTTATATTTCCCGGAAATAACGGCCGCCTCATAGTCGTTTCGCGAGAACGGTTTCGCCTCGTTGTCGTTCAAGAACAAGTATTGGCGCATCTCGGGCCCGACCTTCTCCAAGATGTAGCGCACCTTGCCGAGAATCGGGAAGTTCCGGAGGACGGAGTGCTCACGCTGATGGCGGTCCTTGCGCCATAAATAGAAGACGAACAGAAACGGGGCGGCAATCATCGACACCATCAGGACGAGCACGATGGCGAGCATCGTCGTATTTACAGACATGGCGTGTCTCCTCCCTCACGTATAGTCCTTATCCGATACCACGGGCCACCATTCCTGAAACGAAAAAAGACCGACGTTTCCGTCGGCCATCACTTCTTGATCAATTTGCTCGCTTTGTCGACTTTTTCTTTGTCGTGCTTCAACTGCTTTTCGATATCGTACGCCATATACATGTCGTTTTTAATCATGTAGTCGGCGATCTCGGCATGGTCTTCAATCGCTTGATTCAATTGCTGGATGAGCACTTTCCGGACTTCTGGTGACGCCGTCTCGGTCACAGCCACCGCATAGGCCCGAACGGCCGACTTCGCCGTGATGAGTAAATCGGTCGCAATCAGTTCGTCCCGCTGCTTACTGGCACGTTTCAAATTTTCGGTGATTCCCATATGTGTCTCCTCCTTACGCCTTATTCGGCAACAATTGTTTCAGTTCACTGATCGCTTGTTCGGTGTTCTTCAAATGCTTACGGGCGATCTTCTGCAGCTTTTCGTCCTTGATGAGCGGTTCGCTCACATACCCTTTGACGAGCCCTGCTTGTTTCAAGGTCAACATCTCATGAATCTCTAGCACCTCATGAATCGCGAGTTTGTTTTTAGCCATCTTCCTTCCTCCTTTTCATCGTGTCGAATGGACATGCGCTTCTTCTCGTTTATGCTTGAGCAGCCATCCGTGGAAGATAAACTCGACGACGGCGGTCACAAGAGCCGTGTAAAGCGCGAGCAAGACGAAGCTCGTCTCCGTGCCGATATCGAAATCTAAAATCCACAGGAAGAACCACGTCAAGAAGAAAACGAGACCAAAGTCGGCCAAAGTCGCAATCATATTTCCGAACTTCCGCAACACGAACATATCGCCCACCCCATAGGCGATCAGTCCGACCGCAATCGAAATCCAAGCGGCGTGGTACCACGGAACTTCAAACCCGAGCGTCAAGACCGCGATGAACACGACAAGCAACGCCCCTAGTTTGAGACTCAGTGCCTTTCCATGATTCACTTGCATCCACGTTCACCCTTTCCCCGTGATGGCGTTCCTACATGGACCATGTTTCCGTTCGCCCTCCCGTTCAAACGAAAAATTTAGCGATCATTATCGGACGAACATGATGAGAGTCAAACCATCACAATGGAAAGGTGGACTGTTAAATGCTGGACCTCAAGTCGGCTTCGGTAATGACTTGATCTCATGATTTTCTAGAAATATTTACAAATTGATTTCATGCCTTGTCCGGAAGCGATTTGACGGCCGGTCCTTCAATGACTTCCCCGTTCGGTTTGAAGCGCGAGCCATGACACGGACAGTCCCACGAGCGCTCGGCCTGGTTCCAATTGACCGTACAGCCCATGTGCGTACAGGCCGACCCGACCATCGAGACGTGTCCCTCGGGATCCCGGTAGGCAGCGACGTGTTCGCCGTTGTGTTTGACGATGGCACCTTCATCGAGACTGAGCTCATCCACTCGTTTGTCCGTCGGCTTCAGTTTTCCTTTGACGAGTTCTTTGGCCACATCGGCATTCGTCTTGATGAATCGGGCCGCGTCCGCAAGCTTCCATTTCGAACGTGTCGGATCATACAGCTCCTCATAGCGGTTCGGTTGATTCGTGACCAAGTCGGCAATGAGTCGGGCCGCCACGATCCCTTGGCTCATCCCCCATTTCGAGAAACCGGTTGCGACAAAAACGTGCGGCGTATCGTTCGTCATTCGGCCGATGTACGGCACTTTGTCGAGCGTGATCAAATCTTGGGCCGACCAATGGTGGCTGAACGTCTCGGCACCGAAATGGCGGGTCCCGAACTCACCGAGCTTCTCGTAACAGGCGAGCGTCTCTTCCTTATGACCCGTCAAATGGTTCTCGCCCCCGAACATGGCCATCTTTTTGCCGTTGTCGAGTTTGACATGCCGCAGTGAACGGCTTGGTTTGTCGACGCTGATGAACATGCCTTCCGGGAACGTCTCGACCTCGGCCGAGACGACGTACGAGCGCTCGACTTCCATCTTCGCAAAATAGAGACCTTTGAAGTCGTTGAACGGGAAATGGGTCGCGACGACGACATCTTGCGCCTCGATCGAATGACCTGTGATCGTCTCGAGTCGATGTGGCGTCCCGTACTCGATTCCCGTCACCCGCGTCATCTCATAAAGCGTCCCGCCAAGTTCGAGGAAGCGGTCCATCAACCCTTGCAAGTATTTGACCGGATGGAATTGAAGCTGGTCGCGCATGACGGTCGCCTTCTTGACGTCGTATGGCAAGAGACCGTTCACTTCGTCCGTGGCGTCACCGCCGTCGATTCCGAGTTTTTCATAGGCCTCTTCTTCTTTCTCGAGCAGTTTCGCCGAGCTCGAGGACGAGTGGGCGTACATATAGGCGTGCTGGCGCTCGAGGTCACAGTCAATATCGAGCGTGTCGACTTGCTCCTCGAGGAAACGGAGCGCGTCCATATTGGCCTCATAATAGAGCCGCGCTTTGTCCTCCCCGAGCGATTTGACCAGTTCGGTATAGACGACGCCATGCTGGGCCGAGACTTTAGCCGTCGTATAACCGGTCGTACCGGTCGCGAAACGGGCTGCTTCCACCAAGACGACCTGCTTCCCACGTTCGACCAACTGCAAGGCGGCGAGTACGCCGACGATGCCAGCCCCGACCACGACGACCTCGGTCTGAATATCTTCGTTGAGCGGGTTGACCGTCTTCACGACGACATCGCGCCAATACGATTTCGGAAAATCTTGTAACATACGTGTCCCTCCTTCAGGAAAATCCAACGGTTTCGAATGCATGGATGAATTACCCTTCATTTGGGAACGAGAAACAAAAAAAGAGACCTGCTTCAGGTCTCTTGGTCGCTCGGGATGACCACCTCATCGAATTGTTGATCGCGACAGAGCGTGATCGCCTGCATCGCGAGCTGGTAATCCGGTTCAGGTAACGTAATCAGCTCGGTCGGGAGCACCCATTCTTTGTTGTTATACAAATGGATGACGAGTTTGACGAGGATGAAATCCTGCTTCTCGAACGTGTTGTCGTCGATGATGGTCGCCGTGCTGATTTTCCCTTGCTCAAGGTCCATGTACGGCAAGAGGAGGTTCCGCACCCGCTCATTCCCGGCAATCACGTATAGGGCGGAGAAATACTCTTTCTTGACGTCACCGGGATTATGGAGGCGCTGGGCCAACCGTTTGAACACGTCGTAGTGTTCGGTCGTCAAGAATTCAAGGTTGTTCATAGCTGTCGTTCCTCTCTGTATAGACGAAAATCAATCTGTTACTACTAATTCCACGATTTAATCAATTGTAACCCTCAGACGATACCCATACCCCTACTTGTATATGTAAATTTTTTTCAAATTCCAGGTTTTTATACATATTGATAGTGGAACTATACCTTTGTCGTGCATTTACCAGTTGTTCAAACAAAGGAGGAGTTCTATGTTTCGCCATCAGAAGGAATTACAGTTCGAAGTGAACGTCGACCGTCCGGATCCGCAGCTCGCCCGTCAAATCCAAGAAGTGCTCGGCGGTCAATTCGGGGAAATGACCGTCATGATGCAGTACTTGTTCCAAGGCTTCAACTGTCGCGGGGAAGAGAAGTATAAGGACATGCTTATGGACATCGGGACCGAGGAAATCGGCCACGTCGAGATGCTCTGTGCCCTCATCTCGCAACTGCTCGACGGGGCGTCACCGGACGACCAGGCCGAGGCGGCCAAAGACCCGGCGACGGCAGCCATCCTTGGCGGGATGAACCCCCAGCATTTGATTGTCAGCGGGCTCGGCGGACTGCCGACGAACTCGAACGGGGTGCCGTGGAACGGGTCGTATATCGTCGCGAGTGGGAACTTGCTCGCCGACATGCGCTCGAACTTGCATGCCGAGACGCAAGGACGACTCCAAGTCGCCCGTCTCTATCATATGACGAAAGATGAAGGGGTCCGGAAAGTATTCCGCAAGATGCTCGCCCGTGATCGCTATCACCAATATCAATGGATGGCGGCCATCGATGAGCTCGAACAGAAGAACGGCGTCATCGTACCGGCAACCTTCACTGCCAAGGATGAGTTAGAGGCTGAGCCACACGGTCTCGAGTTTTGGGACTTGTCGGAAGGCAATGAATCGAGCCAAGGCAAATGGGCGACCGGCAGCGCGCCGGATGGTGCCGGCGATTTCGTCTATTTGAGCGACCCGGCCCCGCAAGGCCAGAAGCCGGTCATGGAAATTCCGTACAAATCGCTCTATCATGACTTGGATGCCCCGGGTGGTGTCGAGAAAGTTGTCAAAAAAGTCGCCGATCAAATCAAACGGAAAATCGAGTAGGAGGGAGTGATTAACTCCCGACCTCTCACACCACCGTACGTACCGTTCGGTATACGGCGGTTCAATTAAGATGTATGA
>NZ_JACSLS010000017.1:0-31453 GCF_018618235.1 Exiguobacterium sp. s26
CATACATCTTAATTGAACCGCCGTATACCGAACGGTACGTACGGTGGTGTGAGAGGTCGGGAGTTAATCACTCCCTCCTACTCGATTTCTATCAAATTATAGATGAGATTACGCGATTTCTTCGCGTTCTTTTGCGTCATCCAAAATGTTTGTGTTGCGTTTGAAGTAATGAACGATTTTGGCGATGGCGCCGTCTCCCGTGACGTTTGTCGCCGTACCGAAGCTATCTTGTGCCAAATAGAGGGCGATGACAAGACTGAGCATCGTTTCGCTGAATCCGAGCATCGAACCGAACAAACCGAGTGAAGCCATAACAGCGCCACCTGGTACGCCTGGTGCCGCGATCATCGTCACGCCTAGGGCGAGGATGAACGGGAGTACGATGGCGAATGACATCGGCATGCCGTTCAAGTACATGAGGGCGACACCGACCGATGTAAGTGTGATCGTCGATCCTGACAAGTGGATCGTCGCACAGAGCGGGACGACAAAGTTGGCTACCCCTTCATCTGTGTTGATGGCTTTCGACTGACGCAACGTGACCGGGATTGTCGCCGCTGACGATTGTGTCCCGATGGCTGTGAAGTAAGCCGGCATCATTGTTTTTAAGAGACGGAGCGGGTTCTCTTTGTTGAGAGCACCTGCGACTGAGTATTGTATCAAGAGCATCGTCAAGTGAAGGACGATGATTGTGACGAAGACGAGCGAGAACACCGAGAGAATCTCAGCGACTTGTCCGGCGTACGTCATGTTCATGAAAATTCCGGCGATGTGAATCGGTAATAGTGGAATGATGACTTTGCTGATGAGTAGTTCAATGATATCGCGGAAATCCATGGCCAAATCGAGTGAGCGCTTGCTTTCGATGGCGGCAATCCCGATGCCGATGACGAAGGCGAGAATGAGCGCCGTCATGACGCCGAAGACCGGTGGAATCTCGAACTCCATGAAGCCTTTTAACAGCGCCTCTTCCGGGTTTTCAGCAGAGGTCGTGCTGCGTGACAAGATTTGCGGGAACAAGTTGCTCGTCGTGAAGTAAGCGAGCGTCCCGGCAACGATTGTCGAGATGTAAGCGATGGCCGCTGTTAAACCGACCAATTTCCCAGCGCCTTTTCCAAGTTCCCCGATTCCTGGAATGATGAAGGCAAGAATGATGAGCGGGATGGCAAAGCCTAAGAACTGCCCGAAGACGGCGTTAAACGTGACAAACGTCCGGACAATCCAGTTCTGGCTTTCTGGTACGATGCTACCGAGTAGAATCCCGAATGCGATAGCGATGATAATGCGACCTAGAAGGCCAATACGTAATTTCAAAAAAATCATCCTCTCTTAATGTTTGAATTGTTGCTATTTTCGCACATTTAGTGGCGTGATGCCACCCTATCTTTCATTTTTCAACGAAGATTGACGTTTGACAACTTTGAAATAGGGTATCACAAAATGTTGGAGTGGAAAAGGGAGGGACCTTCTTCTTTTCCTAATATACAAACGATGTTATGATTAATTTTGAATAGACGTAAAGGAGGGGTGACGCGTGCAGGTACAACGAACAACGATTCATATCGCGGGTCAGGACTATACGATCGTCAGCGAAGAGCCGGCCGATCATGTGAGGGAAGTGGGCTTTCTGGTCGATAGCAAGATCCGTGAGATTCGTGAACAGTCCCCTCATCTAGACGCTCGTCAGGCAGCGGTGCTCGCCGCTATCCAAATCGCGAGTGATCACGTCAAAACTAAACGAAATACGGGAGAATAAATCACTTTATGGTTACTCTACTTATACTGTTTTTCTTGTTTATCGGGATCATCAACGGATTCCGACGCGGGGCGATTTTGCAGCTCGGCCATTGGGTCGCGCTCATCATCAGTTTCCTCGTCGCGAATGCCTACTACCGTGATCTCGCCGAAGCGTTCAAGCTATGGATTCCATACCCGTCGCAACTCGATGGGTCGCTTCCGGAAGGTGTCATCGATTTAAACGCACTTACAGGACTCGAGATGACGTTTTATAACGTCTTCTGGTTCGTCGTCTTGTTCGTCATCACGAAGCTCGTCTTGCATCTCATCCTATCTATGCTTGACTTCTTGACGGACTTGCCGATCTTGCGTCAATTAAAAGGAATTATCGGAGCAGTCCTCGGGTTCTTCGAGGCGTACGTGATCACGTTCTTTATTTTGTGGGTCATCGCGTTCGTACCGATGGCAAGCGTCCAGAGCGCCGTCGACAACTCGTCGCTTGCGACGTACATCATTCAAGATACGCCATATCTCTCTGAATGGTTCTCGAATAAGATGTTGTAACACGACAGGCCGGAATGCAAGCTAGTGCTTGTGTCTCGGCCTTTTCTGTATGGAAAAGGGGGAAGCACGATGAATAAAGTCGAAGCGATGATGCTGCTAGAGAAAATCGCGCAATATATGGAGATTAAAGGGGAGAACCCGTTCAAAATCAATGCCTTCCGCAAAGCCGCGACAGCGCTCGAGAACACGGAGCTCGAACTCGAGGACATCGAGGATTTGACGACAATCGCGGGAATCGGCAAAGGGACGGCCGCCGTCCTCGAAGAATGGCGGGACACGGGACGCAGTGAAGTGCTCGAGTCACTCCAAGAAGAGATTCCGTACGGTCTCATGAAACTGCTCAAAATCCAAGGACTCGGCGGCAAGAAGCTCGCCAAGCTCCGTGAGGTAGGCGTCGTCGACCTCGAGACGCTCATCACCGTATTAGAGGACGGAACGGCCGCGAGCCTGCCTGGCTTCGGCGCCAAGAGCGTCGAGAAGTTGCTCACGGCGGCACGGAACCTCGAGTCACGTCCGGAGCGTCTCGCGTACGCCATGATGCGTCCGGTCGTCGAAGAAATTGAAGCGGTGCTTGAAGCCGAGCCGCTCGTCTTGCGCCATTCGGTCGGGGGCAGTTTCCGCCGCGCCGAGGAGACGTGTAAAGACCTTGACTTCATCATCGCGACCGAAGAGCCTATCGCCCTCCGTGACAAGCTGCTCGCCCTCCCGTTCATCAACGAGGTGATTGCGGCAGGCGAGACGAAAGTGTCGCTCGTCCTCGAGCGCGAGGAGATGGTGTCGGTCGACTTCCGCATGGTCGAACCGGGCGCCTTCGCCGCGACGCTCCATCACTTCACCGGCTCGAAAGACCATAACGTGCGCATGCGCCAGCTCGCGAAAGCGAAGGGTGAGTCGATTTCTGAGTACGGCGTCGAGACGGCAGACGGCCTCTGGCAACCGGAGACGGAAGCCGAGTTGTTCGAACGTTACGGGCTACCGTTCATCCCGCCGGAGCTCCGGTCTGGAAACGCAGAGTTCGAGCACGACCTTTCGAAGCTCGTCACGCTCGACGACATCAAGGCCGACGCCCATATGCACACGGTCTGGTCGGATGGGAAGCTGACGGTCGACGAACTCGTCGCAGCGATGAAAGCGCGCGGCTATGAGTGGATTGCCATCACCGACCACGGCAAATACATGTCGTTCGTCAACGGCTTGACCGAGGAACGGCTCGAGGCGCAAGGGGAAGAGATTCTCGCCGCCGCCAAAAAGCACGATATGCACGTCCTGCGCGGTGTCGAGATGGACATCCGCCCGGACGGGACGCTCGACTATGAGCCTGAGTTCTTGGCTACGCTCGACTACGTCGTCGCCTCGATTCACTCGAAGATGGACCAATCCGTCGACGAGATTATGGCCCGGCTCGAGAACGCCTGCCGCTCGCCGTACGTCAACGTCATCGCCCATCCGACCGGTCGTCTCATCGGCCGCCGTGACGGCTATCCGATTGACGAGGAGCGCTTGATTGCCCTCGCCAAAGAGACGGGGACGGCGCTCGAGTTGAACGCGAACCCGAACCGGCTCGACTTGACAGCCTCAACGCTGAAGAAAGCGAAGGCGGCCGGCGTCAAACTGATGATCAACACCGACACGCACCACCCTGATATGATGGAAGATATGGCACTCGGCGTCCTGCACGCCCGGAAAGCCTATCTTGAACCGTCAGACATCATCAACTGCCTCTCGTTCGAGGACGCCAAGGCGTTCATCGACGCGAAGCGACAGAAAGGAACATGCTAGATGGATCACGCGTTACGCGTTTTAGAATATGAAAAACTCCGGCAGCAACTCGCCGCCCACGCCGCGAGCTCGCTCGGTAAAGAACGGGCGCTCAACATGCAGCCCGACTATACGTACGACCGGGTGCTGTCGAACTTGAACGTCACCCGTGAGGCGACCGAGGTCGTAAGGCTCCGCGACCGGTTGCCGCTCGGCGGACTGACCGACGTCCGCAGTGAAGTGAAGCGGGCCGCCATCGGCTCGGTCCTCTCGACGAGCGAACTGCTCGCCGTCGCCGCCGTCATGTACAGCGGCCGCCAAGTGAAGAACTTCTTCGAGAAGCTGCACGAGGACAATGAAGACCTCCGCATCCCTCGTCTCGACGAGTATGCCGAGCGTTTGACGAAGCTGATCGAGGTCGAACAGACGATCCGTCACGCCATCGACGACCAAGGCACGGTCCAAGACTCGGCGAGCGACCGACTCCGTGGCCTCCGGACCCAGCTCCGCAGCTTTGAAGGCAGCGTCCGCTCACGAATCGACAACATCCTCCGCAACAACGCGAAGATGCTGTCGGACGCCATCGTCACAATTCGGAACGACCGCTATGTCGTCCCGGTCAAGATGGAGTACCGCCAAGCGTTCGGCGGGATCGTCCACGACCAATCGGCATCGGGTCAGACGCTCTTCATCGAGCCGCAGGCGATCGTATCGATCAACAACGAGATTCAAGAAGTCCGCTTGAAAGAGCGCGCCGAGATCGATCGCATCTTGAGCGAACTGTCAGACCTCGTCGGCAGTGTCGCCGATTCGGTCGTGACGAACCTCGACGTGCTCGCCACGCTCGACTTCGTGTTCGCGAAAGTCGCCTACGGCCACGAGCTTAAGGCAACGGAACCGAAACTGAACGACGAGCGCGAAATCAAGTTGAAACAGGCGCGCCATCCGTTCATCCCGCAAGACGAGGTCGTGCCGATCACGGTCGAACTCGGTGAGGCGTTCACATCGCTCGTCATCACGGGACCGAACACCGGCGGGAAGACGGTCACGCTCAAGACGCTCGGACTGCTCCAATTGATGGTGCAGTCAGGTCTCTATGTACCGGCCGAATTCGGGACGGAACTGTCCGTCTTTGACGCCATCTACGCCGATATCGGTGATGAGCAGTCGATCGAGCAGAGCTTGTCGACGTTCAGCTCGCACATGACGAATATCGTCAGCATGCTCGACAAGATTGACTTCATGTCGCTCGTCCTATTCGATGAGCTCGGTGCCGGGACCGACCCGCAAGAAGGGGCGGCCCTTGCCATCGCCATCCTTGACGAAGTGAAACGTCGTGGCGCCCGCGTGGCGGCGACGACGCACTACTCGGAACTGAAGGCGTACGCCTATAACCGGGAAGGCGTCATGAACGCCTCGATGGAGTTCGATATCGAATCGCTCAGCCCGACGTATCGCCTATTGATTGGCGTACCGGGTCGTTCGAACGCGTTCGAGATTAGTCGACGTCTTGGCTTATCTGAACAGGTCATCGACAAAGCGCGAAGCCATGTCGGCACCGACGCCGAGTCGGTCGAATCGATGATCAATCAGCTCGAGGCGGCCAAGCATCGCGCCGAACAGCTCGAGAAAGAACTCATCGTCAAACGCCACGACCTCGAAGAAGAGCAAGCAGCGTTCGAGGCGAAGCTGACCGATTTCGAGCGTGAGCGCGACACGATGTACGGTGAGGCCGAGGCGCGTGCCGAAAAGGCCGTCGAACAGGCGAAGCGCCAAGCGAACGAAGTCATCGACCGCTTGAAGAAGCTTCGTGAGGAAGGCATCGTCAAAGAGCACGAGATTATCGCCGCGAAGAAACAGCTTGAATCGGCGAAACCGACGCTCCAAGATAAAAAGATTCAAAAAGTGAAACAAAAAGCGCAACAGAAACGTACGTTCAGTAAAGGCGAAGAAGTGAAAGTGACGACGTTCAACCAAAAGGGCTATATCGTGAAGCAATTGAACGATAACGAGTACAACGTCCAAGTCGGGATTATGAAAGTGAACGTCAAAGCGGACGACCTTCAAAAAATCGGACCTTCGAAAGAGCAGTCGCTCCAGTCGAAAGGCAGCTCGCTCAAGCGTCAGAGCTCGACGAAGTCGGAGCTCGACTTGCGCGGCGTTCGGGTCGAAGAAGGACTTTCCCGCCTCGACAAATATATCGACGAGGCACTCGTGTCTGGGTACGACAACGTCCGCATCATCCACGGTCTTGGGACCGGGGCGATGCGCCAAGCGACGCAGGAATACCTGAAAGGACATCGTCACGTGAAGAGTCAGCGCCCCGGTGGGATGGGTGAAGGCGGACTCGGTGTCACGGTCGTCGAACTGAAGTGAGGGGAACATGGTAATGGGGAATGTGAACGTCAACGTATTGCTTGAGTCGCTCGGCCTGTATACGATCGCCGGACTCATGATTGTCGTCGGTCTCGCCATCTTTGAGGTGACGACGCCGTACAGCAATTGGCGCGAGATTCAAAAAGGCAATATCGCCGTCGCACTCGCGACCGGCGGGAAAATCGTCGGGCTCGCCAACATCTTCCGCGTCGTCGAGAGCCATCACGACCAGACGATGGACGTGTTGGTCGGCGGGAGCTTCGGTTTCGTGCTCTTGTTGGTGACGTATTGGCTATTCGAATTTTTGACGCCGTCGCTCAAAGTGAACGAGGAGATCGGGAAAGGGAACATCGCCGTCGGCCTGATGGCGTTCCTGCTCTCGATTGGGGTCTCGCTCGTCGTCGGCGCGGCGTTGGTGAGGTGAAGACATGGTATATGAGAGACTAGCGAAGATTCTCTTCATCGGGGCCGGCCTGTTTTTAGTGGCAGCGGCACTGTGGTTTATTTTTTATTGACTCGAAGAACGGAGCGTCCGAGATGGGCGCTCCTTTTTTGATTGATTTCTAAAAAACGCATATCCTTGATATTTGAATTTTGGACAATTGTTAAATCTGATTTGAATTATAATCATCTCAATCGTTAGAAAATGAAGGCGGTACTTACTTATCACAAGAATCAATTGGGGGAGGCACGAATGGTGATTGATTTAGATTTTTTGATGACAACGGAAGACTATGTGCTCGAGACGGAGTCGTTCCAGATGAAGGGCGTCACCTATTATCCACTCGAGTGGACGTTTTGCGGGGCAAGTGACCCGACAATGTTGCTGACTTGGGACGAGGAGCGCGACCGTATCCTGATCCGCTTCGAGCAATATGCGGTGTTTCTCGGGACAATCGAAGACCATAGTATACATGAAGAAGGGCTACGTAATGCTTACCCAATCGTGAAACTGAAGACGTCTCGCTTCACACGATTCGCCGCAGAGAACATGGGTACGGAGCGGATCAACACGTATAGAGGCGAACTATCCCATTATGTCATTCGAACGTTCGAACAAGAGTTTCACGTCTTGGCGTACGAAGATCCGACCGTGCTCGACTTGGGGAAAGTCGGGGATACGGGCGTCATCATCGAGGTCGTGGACGAGGCATAAACGAAGGAGAAGAAGCGAGTGTACAAATCGAGCGTTCATCCCTGCACCTTTCTCTACTTTCAATTCTCATATGGTAAAATGTATGAAGACGAAGAGAAAAGCATAACCTTTCAATGCATAGGCTGTACATAGAATGGGATGGGGTGGAAGATTGTATGAACACACAATTTGAAGAATTGAAGATGTATGAGAGCTTTGACGAGCTTGCGAACGATGTCCTTGATCTCGCAAATGAAATTTTGCCCGAGCAAATGTTTTATTTGACTGCGTTCACAGACTCGCAACAGGTCATTTTGAAACTGTCCAATCAAAAATCATCGATTCAGATTACGGAAAACATGGTCGTCGATTTGAGCAATTCTGTTTGTAATCGCATTGATTTCGAGAACAATCAACCGTTGCGATATGAAGATATCAAGCGAGACTGTGATGTGGAGGAAGTGGAACGGCTGCTCGACGACGTAAACATCCGCTCATATTTAGGTATCCCAATCTCACTGACGAACGGTGAAAAGTTTGGCACGTTGTGTGCCGTCAATGATGAGGCGAGTGTGTTGGATCCGAGGAGTATCGCGTTGCTTCAACGAATCGTCAAGCTGTTCTCGTATTATTTGGAACTAGAACGTTTTGTGTGGCGAGATATGTTGACGGAGCTGTACAATCGACGCTACTTGACGAAGTACTTTGAAGACGACTCGAACACGCACGGTGCGCTCTTTTTCCTCGACTTGGACGGATTCAAAAGCGTGAACGATCGGTACGGTCACGACATCGGGGACACCGTCCTGCAAGAAGTGGCGGCAAGGCTTCAAACGATTGTGAACGAACAAGGTGATGCGTTCGCGGTCCGGTTAGGCGGAGATGAGTTCGTGCTCCACTTTTCACAGGCCACGGGTCGAGACGAATGGGGCCACATCGCGACTCAGATTATCGATGAGTTAAGCAGGTGGGATGAGGGTTACCAAGTCTCGACGAGCATTGGCATCGTCACCTACATACGAGATAAGCGTACGACGTTGGTCACGCTTTTGAAACAAGCGGACGAGGCGCTATATCAAGCAAAATCAGCTGGGAAGCGAACGTTCAAGTTTGTTCACGACCCGTATTGAATGGAAAACTAGACGAAAGAAAAGGAAGATTGTCTCGATATAAATCGGTTCAATCTTCCTTTTTTCTGTTTGACTCAGGTAAATGCATTCTAGTTATGGCACTTCAATTTTAACGGTATACACTTTCGGCATGGCGCCGCTTGAAGCATACAAGACGAGCGTTTTCTCTTTCTCTGGAACGAGGAAGACCAAATCGATTTCGGATTTCTCGCCTGGTGTGTAAATGAATCCACCCCGAAATGCTTTCTTGTTGTGGTTGACCATGTCGACCGGACTGTACTCTGTGCCGTCTGGCGTGTACATGCGGAACCCGTTCGGTCGATAGTCCATAGTGCCACCATATTGATCATCCTCATTAAAGAGAGAAATCGGTAGGCTGACGAATCGTTTTCCAGCTTCCGATTCGGTCCCATCCGGTGAAGCAAAGACGGGCTGTCCGACTTGGAATTCACGTTTCTTCATTTGTGGATCCCCAATAAACGTTTGGAACGTGCCGAGGCTCATGATTTTTTGAAGGTCATCTTCTTTTGGTGTCGTTGCTTTGGCTTCTTTCGGTTTAGTATCTTTCAAGTCAGCTTGTTTCGCACCGGTCGTCTGTGCGGTCGGAGCTGGTGTCGTCTTCGCTTCTTCCGTCACCGGTTTGACTTCTGGTGACGTGAAGACGAACAAGCTGATGATACCGACGACGAGAGCGGTCGCGGTCGTCCCGAGCACGAGACGGAACCGTTTTTCGACTTTCTTCTGGTTGACGACGTGCCCACCGATGGCTTCAGCCGGTGTGATCCGGACGGCCCGCTCTGCTGGGAGGAGTGCCCCGAGGACACCGGTCACGACCGGGATGAGGATGGTCGCGAACAGGAACGGCAACTCGGACGTCGGGAACTGCTGATACATGATGGTGACGATGATGATGGTCACTGTCACGCCGAGCAGTCCGGCGAAGAAACCGGTCAACGCGCCTTCCGTCAAGACGAGGCGACGGATGGACGTGTTCTGCCAACCAAGCGCTTTCAAGACGGCGAGCTGCGGCTTCCGTTCCGAGACGTTTTGCCACATGATTTCGGTCGTCGTCAGCATGGCGATGAGCAAAGCGACACCCATGGCGACGTAATGCATCGTCCCGACTTCAAGGGCGACGAACTCGCCGATCCATGTCGTATACAAGACGCCTTGAAGGCGGAATGTGACGAACAGGAAGAAACCGAACAGACTCGTCGGTAAGGCGATGGCGAGAATCGATAATAACGTCCGTGGCCAATACGTCACGAGCTGATTCAAACTCATGCCGACGCTCGAGCGGGAGCGGAGCAGACGACGTCCTTTCGACACTTCGCCAGACTGCATCGTCTCATACGGTTTGATGCGTCGAACGAGTCGAATAGGGATGAGCGTCCCGAGCCAATAAATCAACAGACCGGCGAGTCCAATCAACAGGATGCGGGCAATCGACGTCGAGCCGGCTGCCGTCCATAGGAACGTCCCAAGAATCATCCACGAGATGAGCGCGACCATCGAACCGAGAATCGTCGCCTCTAGGAACAAGAGTTTCGACAGTTGGCTCGGTCTCCAACCGAGCGATAACAGAATGGCGAACTCTTTCTTCCGCGCGTACAGCATGATGATGTTTGAGCTGAACACGTATAGCATCGCGACGAGGATGACGCTTGCGACGACGCCGGAAAAGCCGAGTTTTGCTTCTTGGAAGATGGTGATCGACGAACCGAGTTTAATCCACGGCTGTTGAATCCAGCCGAGGGCGCTTTCGCCTTTGAGTCCTGGTAAATACGTCACGGCATACTGTGGAGACGAGCCGAGCGTGACGTCGGTGATGAGACCGGTCTGATCTTCAATCTCTTTGGCGACCGCTTGCAGTTTCGCTTCACTCTCTTCGTTTAAGACATCGACGCCTTTCACGTTGACGCGAATCGCCGAGATGGCTTTGTCGCCGGCGATGGCGAACGCGGCATCGAGTGTCGTCAACATCGAAGGTGGTTTCGTGAGGAAGCTATACGGGTTGTTCGTCGGCTTGACCGTCGTCGGTGGGTTGACCGGTTCGTCCTTCGAGTTCATGACCCAATCGGCACTGGCCGGGAAATATGTCTCCATCGGAAGTTCCGTCAGCGGGTCTTTCGACAATTTCAGTTTCGACGGATCGAACAAGCCGATGTAGTTATATTTCACCTTCGGCACATCGTTGAGGTCTTCCGCGTATTTATTTGACTTGCGATACATACTTTCTTGGCCATAACTCACTCGACCCTCAGCGAGGAACGGTTTGATTTGATACGAGTACGGCCAACGTTTCGGGAATGGGCTCGTCACGCCTTCATATACGAGAGGTGACGCCTTCTCGGCAAGCCAAGTATAGTCAACTGTGACACGAGGGTCTTGCGGTTGTGGTGTCCCATCTAAAATGTGTTTCGTGATATTGTCGTGCATTTGTTGGGCTGTAAAGTCGTATGAGGCGACTTCTGTCCCTTTCAAGCTATCCAGATATTCATCTTTTCCTTGATCGAGATAGGTTTTGATGAACGCCTCTTGATCAGTTGTATCGACATCCACTTCTTCAATCGTGTAGTTGATTGAGGCATCGACGTAGTCTTTTGAACTCATCAAAATCGGAATGGTCGTGATGTCCTCATCGTAAGGCTCTGGGACATCCTCATCATTGAAATAACGACTGAACTCTGTTGCTTGTACGGCATCGTCTAAGCCGACAAGTTTCGCTTCGGCGACCGGGTCGATCCCGGCCAACATGACATCGCTCCCGTAAGAGAGGGGAAACTCTTCGTATAGGGCGGTCGGACCGATTCCGATGTGGGTCGAATCACCGTTCGGCATCCAGCCGACCCAAAAATAAGCTTTCAAATCTTGGAAGTCATTGATTTTTTCAATGCCCGTATCGATGAGTGTGTTCATCTTGAGTCGATAAAGACCCGCTTTATCAAACGTATGCGTTTGGGTGAATGAACTAGAATAAGTCGACCCAATCATCGCGATCGGGGCCGCGACATCGACGTCGGCAATCTGTTGAACCGTCTCGTACTGTTCGCGCGTGATGCCGCCTTCGAGCCCGCTCATATAGTTCGGCTCGAGCAGGTTCAAGTCCTCGGTCACGCTGCGGCTGCCTTCTGGCCGGACGACGATATGGTATGACGAATCCCACCGTTTCTGGAGCTCGTTGACGACCGTGCCGTTGTTCGCCTGGGTCACTCCGAGTAGATAGCTGAGCCCGGTACTGACGATGAGCATCCCGACCATGAGTAGGATGAAGCGTTCCTTATTCCGCCACCATGAGTTCCAGATGAACTTAAGCATGATGGACGTCGCTCATGGCGACGACCTGCCCGTCGCGCATCTCGATTTTTCGGTTCGCCCGGTCCGCGAGCTCCGGGTCGTGCGTGACGAACAAGACACCGCAGCCGTTGTCCCGGTTCAGACGCGTCAACAGGTCGAAGATGATATCGCCCGTATGCGTGTCGAGGTTTCCAGTTGGCTCATCCGCGAGCAACCACTTTGGACGGTGGATGAGGGCGCGGGCGACGGCGACGCGCTGTTGCTGACCGCCGGACAGCTGGGACGGCAGCGAGTTCGCCTTGTCTCTCAAGCCGACTTCTTTCAACAGTTCGAGCGCCCGTTGTTCGCCGTCGTAGTCGACTTTCCGCCCGAATAGCGGGGCCATGACGTTCTCGAGCGCGGTCAACGTCGGGATCAGGTGGAACTGTTGGAAGATGAAACCGATGTTGTCGAAGCGGAAGTCGGCGAGCTGTTTTGCGGACAAGGTCGAGATCGGTTCGCCGTTGAACAAGAGGGTGCCATCGGTCGGACGGTCGAGTGTGCCGATCAAGCTAAGCAACGTCGATTTCCCTGAACCGGATGGACCGATAATCGAGATGAAGTCGCCATGGGCGAAGTGGAGGTTCACATCGTCGAGCGCGAGCGTCGCGACGTCGCCGTTATCAAAGCGTTTCGTCAAGTGTTTGCATTCAAAATCATAGGCCATAGGAAGCTTCCTCTCTTGGTGAGATAAGATAGTCATTATTAAATATGTAAGAAAACGTAATTTTCTGACTATTTATCATAGTGTAAAGGAAAAAGTTTCCTGCTGATAGCCGGATAAATTTTCGTCTTGGTTTCGAGAGGAGTCTGGGACGGAATGGGGAAAAGAGTTATGAGCGTGTTGAATCGAGTGAAAGGGAGTGGAAACAATGAAACAGTTCGAGATTGAGTTCCATATGATCAACGATGAGGTGTTGACGCAAGTGGTGGAAGCGGAGAGTCGTTATGCGGCGCTCGAATCGATTTTCCAATCGTTCCGTCATGCGACGGACGGATTCGTCCAGTTCGAGGACGAGTGGATTATTTTCCTCGATCATGTCGTATATGTGAAGGCGTTTGAGATTGTGGAGTAGGAGGCAGCTATGGTGAAGCATAACAAGTTGGTTCGAGATCGGGTGCCTGAACTGATTCAAGCGGAAGGAAAACAGGTCATCGTCAAACACTTGAATCAGGCCGAGCATTTCGAACAAGCGCGACTGAAGCTGTATGAAGAGTTGAAGGAATATGAAGAGGCGAATATAGATGAAGAATGTCTTGAAGAGTTGGCCGATATCCTTGAACTTGCGTATGAGCTAGGGAAGATGCACGGTGCGTCGTTTGAAGAGATGAATGCAATCCGTTCTGAGAAGCGGGAGCGGAAAGGCGGGTTTGAGAAGGGGTTGTTTTTGGAGGAAGTTCTAGATGAATAAAAAACGAACAGAGTGCCTTTAACGGTACTCTGTTCGTTTTTACATTATGAGAATGCACAGACACAAGGGACTGTATCATCTTTTTCAGCTAAATAAGCTTCTACGCCGTCTCGCTCCATCATTTCACGGTATTCACGTAAAGTGAACGGTCCACCGTTACGTTTAAGGATAGAAACATCTTTTTGGAATTTTTCACGGAAACGCTCTTCCATTGCTTCCTGTTCTGCATATTGATCCGGCCATACTTTAAAGAGGAGAGCGTAATGACCTAATCCTCCACGCACACATCGACCACCGCAGTTAGCATGTGAGAAACCTAAGTCGTACATTCGTGGTAGCTTGATTCCCCATTCGTTTTGAATAATCGTTTTGGCATCCATATCTTCTTTAAAAATTTCAATCATAGGAAAACGAGTTTCAATTGGTTCTATTGGGTTATGTTCATAGAAATTTTGAAGGTTAATCGCACGATGTTGCTCATGAGGTCCGATACCAAAATGTAAAATTGGTTCAAGATTGTGGATGTCACGCAGCTCTTCAAGGAAAATCATGGTTTGTCTAACTTTCAACTCTTCTGAACATTTGGCCATACGGGAGTTACCTAGGAAACGCATGTCAAAAAACACTTCTTCAGGTGTTCTTCCATCGATGCTAGTAGTAATCTCTAAGCCGATGTAGTCAGCTACCTCTTCCATGAAACGATAGTTGTCCATGTCTTCCCAAAGCGTATCTGTAAAGAAAAGAATTGAATTTTCTTTGCCGTATTTTTGGACAATATGATACGCCACATATGCTGAGGATGCGCCTCCGCTGAACATGGCTACGTGTACCGGTTTACGACCATGATTTAATGCCGTGTAATCTTTATTGTTTAGCTCTCCGAGTGCGAGGCGACTCGTTGTCTTTTGCGTCTTAACACTATTCATATTCATCTATTACACCTCATTTATGTTTCACTTCTACCTATTCTTACAGTAACGGAAAGGAGTATATTTAATAAACTTTAATGCTTACATATTTATTCTATCAAATATAGTAGTATAGCCATGTAAAAAAATGTGACAACCCTACTATATTCCTTCAGAACCCCTTTTATTTACCATACATTAATATTACAATAATAGGAAGAAACGAAATTGTGAATCTTATTTATATTTTTCCACCGAGAAATGAAAGGACGATTAAAAATGAGACCAGAAGAGACTTGGGAACACTTAACTAATCTTTCGAACGAGGATATCTCATTTTCTTATGAAGACGTAAACCGGATGATAGAGTTCAATCCGACAGAACAAGTTTTATACATGCAATCACTATTCCTTCCAATGGCTTTTAAATGGATGAAAGACCTTAGCAACTTCTATAACTACACACCTATTCCAAAGTCATATTACGAAGCACATTCCATTCAATACGGCTGGAAAGTGCTAAAAACAAAATACAATCTCTCGATGAGAAATTATCGTGAAGGTGTCAGATTTTTAGAGATTTGTGACATCGTGACGAAGCGAGATATTACAAAAAATGAAGCTAACGAGGCACTAAATATTTTGATGCAATTGGGTGAGTCGTGGGTTTTGGATTTTGGGAAGACTTCAAAAAAAGAAAGTGAAGAAGCTATTGCCATCACAGAATTAAAACCATCACCTCAAGGCGCGATCAATGAAGAAGTGGTTAAGGTGAGTCAAATTGAGAGTGATTCAGTCGATATTGAGGAGGAAGTGGCTGAACTAGATAGTCTACCACTCGAAGTTGCAGAAAAAGAGAAGGAGAAGATTATTCATATGACCCAAGAATTAATTACAGAACAAGAGCGGGTTATGCCAACACCACTCAAAGAGCAGATAAATCCTTTTGTAGATTTTATGCATCAATATGATTTAACTACAGCTGATTATTCGAAAATTTTTGATGAGCATACTAAGAAAATTGAATACAGTATCGACACGAATATAAATCAAAAAATCATCGATGAATTATCAACGTCCCCACGGTCAATTATTATCACAGGTAATGCAGGAGACGGTAAAACTCGTATTTGCCGAAACGTGTATGATCAACTAGCGAAAAAAGAATTTGAGGGATGGCCAGAGTCTGGCATAGAGGAAATTACATACAAAGATTATACAATTCGAATAATCAAGGATTTGTCTGAATTACGTGACGAAATCATTGTTTCAGAGTTGAAAAAAATGCAAGAAACACTAGAGGAAAATCAAACAAAACTCTACTTTTTAATTGCGGCGAACGAAGGAAAACTGACACACACCTTAGTGAAGTATCCAGAACTTAAGTCTTTGAAAGACGTAATCATCCCACAATTCATGTCACCGAATAGGGAGTTTAAAGAGGCGGAGCATGTGAAGGTTTATAATCTCCTGTATGCTTCATCATCGGTTTATGCGGAGAAAATCATTGAGGGGTGGAACGAAGACGAAAATTGGAGCATCTGTGGTGAATGCTCAAGTCGTCATAAATGCATCATTAATGATAATCATGTTGCGATGAGCAGTAAAACGACTCGCAATCGTATGATGCGTATGTATAAATCACTTGATATGAACGGAAAACATATGACGATGCGTGAGCTGCTCATTCATCTTGCCTATACTCACACCGGAGGAATGACTTGCCGAAATATTCATGAGGCTTCACAAAGTGAAGCTATTGAAGAGTTGGCCAAAAAATCGTATTACGAAAATTTCTTCGGAAATAATTTAAGACCTGAAGTATTTGAGGAGATTACTGGTATTCAAGAGTTCAAATCGCTAGATCCAGGGTACATTTCTGATTCTTTGATTGATGACTTTCTTTTAAATGGTGATTTAAGTAGTCAAGAAAAAACAAAAGACGCACATAAGACGTTATTCAAAGAAGGTATCGATGTGGAGAACGGAGCTTATTATGAAGAGGTAAAAATGTACCGTTCTAATATTAATGGCGATAACGTGAATGGCATAGAACTTATGAATAAATGGTTCCCACGATTACGAAGAAAATACTATTTTGAATTCGAATCGAAAGACAGCAAAAAAGTTGAAAAGTTGATTCCGTATCGCAACCGTCACGAGTTCATTAGCATTTTACATTACGGTAGAATTGAGCACAGTACAAAAATCAAACTAGTTGATGGTTTGAATACGTTCTTTGCGAAACGCATGGTGTATTCTCCTTCACATCAATTGTATGTGGCATCTGATAGTTTATTGGTACATCAAATTATTGGGCTCGATCAAATCAATTTTATTGTTCAACAAAAAAATGAGGATATTGATCAATCAAGTACAACGTTAATATTAAATATCAATGGTGTTGAACTCGAAGTAAACTTAGTTACGTTCGAATACTTGATGCGTTTAAGCAATGGTGGAATGTTAAATGTACTTCGGGAACACGTAGAGATTCTACTTAATAGCTTCCGCAACAGATTAATCCCTTTGAAAAAACAAGATGAGGATATCCTACAAATTTTGAAATTCGATTATAACCAAGGTGCTTTTGTGCTTGAAACAATTGAAATCAAGTCAAGTGACTTAGAAAATCATGAAGAAGACTATGAGGAAGAAGAATTTTAAAATCAGAGATTTAAAGAATAGGAGGATCTTTTATGGGACAAGAAGAAACATTCTTCTCTAGTAAAATTGGTGAAAAAATATGGGGTCATCGCTTCAAAGATGGTCAAAGGGGACCGGAATACACTCTTGAGTTCTTAAACGTATTTGTTGGAACCGAGTTTAGTTTGGAGAAAAAATATTATAATCGACGTAAAATGCTTGAATTTCGACAATTTGTCTATGAAGGTGAAAAAGAAGGTTCTAAAGGACACATTGCGATTTTTGAAGATGACAAAAAAACCGTCATCAAAGAAAAACTTGGAATCAACGATAAACAGTTTGAAGACCTTCAAACTTTTTTTAAAAATTTGACTATTCCTCTAACAACGCCTATGGGAAAACCAGTTGATAGATCTTGGTATGCTCAAATGATGTACCCGCTACACGAATCCTTACTTTTTTCTGAAGTACGTGTTAATCGTGACAAAGGAAAATCAAGTAACTATAGCATTAGCTATGAACGAAATTTCTTTGCTCGCGGAGGTGAATTATATTTCTTAATGATTCATTATGGAACATTAAATCACCCTAATCTTCGTACAAGTATTGAAGATAATTTAAAGAGACTTCTTTCAACTTCGAGTGGCTTAATTACAGTCATAAATCAAATCAATGAAGCGTTTGCCGAATATAGCACTTCCACAACTGAGCTGCCAGCTCCATTGTTTGAAGAGACAAAACTAGAAGAACTGTTCAAAGGCAAAGAAATTACAGAGTATCCGAAGCTTCCTCAAACTGATTTACCATTGTACGAAGATTTCGCTCAAGAACTTAATTCCTTATTAAAATTAAAGATTGATGTGTATGAAATGTTTGATATTTTAACTGCACTAATTACATTCCAACTTCATAGATATATGATCCATCAAGCAGAGCAAATTGTACAAGAGAAAACTCATTACTTTATTGATTGCTTCGAGGGACAAAATAAGTCCGTAAAATTCTTAGCTCAAGACTCATATCGTATTCACGAGGCTGTTGTAAGTGAAGCCTATAAAACATTTGTCGAGAAACAAGTTGCAGAAGTGTTTCCGGAAGAACGAGCTGAAGAAAAAATTCGGAATTGGATACTAAATAGACATGAATCTGATAAACCTAAAGAAGAATGGTACACCTCGTTTTTTGAAGAGTTGAACCTTAAGGGAATTCATAAGCCTAAGAAGAAAAAGCTCATCGAAGCTCTTGAAACATCAAATATTGGAAAAGCAAAAAAAATGCTAAGATTACGTATTGTTGAGTTGTATATGGAGGATTTGTCTAAGTCACAATTACCAATCATGAAGACGTTGGCACGAGACGGACAATTCATTATCTCAGGTAAAGGAGCTAAAGCTCGTTATGTACTGCATGACAATATTTTAAGTGCTTTAGTGTATGCAACTTTAGATGGAGAAGTTACACTTCCATACGATGATTTTTTGCATAGACTTTATGAAAAATATCAAATTATCATCGGCGAAAATGCAGCAAAAGTTTCCGGTCTCTATTCGAAAGAAGGCATCAATCTATCCCATTTTAGAAGTAATGAAAAGAAAATGAGACAGAAATTAAAACAGAATGGATTATTGCAAGAGTATTCAGATGCTACCGCTTTGATCCGCAATCCTTATTTCGCATAATCCGAAACTAGCTAAAGGAGATTATGAATATGCCAGTAAGCACTTCCTATAAAGAGACAATCATCGGGCATTGGATCGCGCAATACCTATTAAATTATCTCAAGGATCACAAAAAGAAAAATGCCGAGAAAGTACTCATTAAAATCGAGGGAATTAACGAAGATTACTTCCCAGCCATACTAAATGCACTCTTAGAAGATGAAAG
This sequence comes from Exiguobacterium sp. s26, assembly GCF_018618235.1. Taxonomy (NCBI): domain Bacteria; kingdom Bacillati; phylum Bacillota; class Bacilli; order Caryophanales; genus Exiguobacterium; species Exiguobacterium sp. s26. The sequence goes on from NZ_JACSLS010000017.1 coordinate 18,887, forward strand.
TCAATTTAAATCGTTCTATCACCCTGTAATTCGAACAATTAAACAGATAGAGGGTTTTGATTCGTTCGTCTTAAATGAAAATGAAAATGGCGTCTGGTTAAGAAACAATGTGAAATCTAATGAAGCCCTCATTTTATTAATGAACGAGAAAACACCCGAAGCTCAAAGCTTAAAGGACATCGTCGCAATCGATGAGACACAATTGTTGTCGTCGGAAGGATTGCGCAGCCTCGATGAATCGCTTCATGAAAATTCTTACTTAGAACCGCATCAGATTAAAGATTTAATGAGATTGATTGGTGCTTATCAGTATAAGAATGAACTAGATTTACAACTTTCTATGTTGATTGCTTACTTAGAGGATGTCATCCAGACTAAAAATGATTCAGATGAACCTTTTAAAACAATTCTTGGAAAACAGCTGCCTCATTTCCGCTTATTTAAAGATGAGTTTTTAAAATTTGAATCATTAGAAGCACTGCGAAAGCAATTGAGAAAAAATTTCTTGTTGAGTCATTTAAGAAAAACAATGGTGTCTTATCTGGATTCTGAAAAGCTTTCTAAAAATGTTGAAAATTTCATGTCGAATGAGGAAAAGACAAACTACTCCTCAGAGATGTGGAATCAATTCAAGGATGAAGTTCATTTCCTTGAGAAGGCTATGGAATTTATTGAACGCAAAAATAACGATTTGTTGTCATTAGTATCGTATACGGATGCGGAGCGGATATTTGGATTTAAGGTATCGAATTCTCTAAAGGATAAATTGAACAATGCGCGAGATATTTTGATTGATAAGTACGTTATAGCAATCGACCTTGCGGAGACTGCCGAAGAAGAAAATCAGTTGAAACAACAAAAACTCGATGCGGAAAATCGGTTCGATAAAGGTGTGGAGGCCGTAAACGCTAAGTCTGATCTAGATGCTATCCGAGAATTTAGAGAAGAGTTTGAAGAAGAATTAGAGAAAGAAGTAATCCTAAAAAAGATTGTCAATCTTGAAAATAAGTTAGAGAACCCTTCTGAATATATTGATATCTTTGAGGCTGTACTGTCTGAGAGTTTAGTAATGCTTGAAGATATCGATCATGAGAAATTTGAAGGGAATCTTTCGTTTGAACTTTTTGTTGACGAAACGCAAAAATTGTCAGAAAAACAGGCGACATTCTTTAATTTCCATTTGAAATCGTTATCTATGCTCTCATCTAATATTATTGTCTTGTCTCATCTGAAGGGTGTAGAAGACGTTTCAGAAGAAATAGAAGTGCTTAAAGTGACTTTAAGACTTCTTCGAAATGAAGAACCATTGGCTAAAACAGAATTTAAAATTGATGCCGGTGAAGCAATAAGTGAAAATAGCTTCTCGCAGTTTATCAATCAGATTCAGAATGGATATTTACAATACATCGATGTCAAGCGCGGAACTCCAAGCGAACAGGATTTCCGAGACCATCTTTCAAAACAAACGAAATTTACATCGCTTACTGACAAACGATTGCTAAAACCGATTCAGCAATTTGATGAGTTCAATAAAGAGTACACTGCGCTTCTTCAGACTGTCTTAAATGAAGAGCGTGGGGCAACAATTGATGACATAACAAAAGCTGCGATTCTTACACAAGAATTCCTAAACTGTTCCGAAGCAGATGTCGATGGAGTTCGGAAAGTTTATTCACTATTGAATGACATAGGAACGATAAATATCGTTGAAACAAAAAACAGTAGACAGTCGGAAGTGGAACGGAAAATTGTATCCATTTTCAACCCGGTTCGTTTCATTGCTTATGGGTATAAGCTTGTTCACTTTGGCAAATTGATTGCAGATCTTTCAGACACGTCTCAAGGACGAAACAAGATTCAAGATGTAGAAGACCTGAAACAGTATAAAGAGTATTTAAGAGGTTCTTTTGCAAACTTAGCTCCTTCATATTATGTATCGCGTGAAAGTCATCATCTTTTCGCTCAAGATGAATTTTATGGGCAGGGTACTTACCTTGAAGGAGGAGAAATTGAGAGTGTTGCTTCTCAAGCAACTTCATTTGCTAAAGAGATTGAGAAGGTTGCTCACGATTATGTGCGTGTTTATCCATACACAGCGGATTGCTTAGATATCTTATTCTTATACGTAACGAATCTAGAGTTTGTTAAAAAGAGTATTGAGCAAATTCTTAAGAAAGATAGTGTTAGGAAATTAAATGTCACGATTCATAGTCCAGCTCGGGCAGCGATGCTGTACGACGAAATCAATCAATGGATACAGTCCCAAGAAGAATATATGAATGCTGTTGATGCATTTGGAGAATTTCCACGACTAGAAATTAATGTTCTACCATTTAGCGATTCAAAAACGCTTGAAGAAAAATTGGATACATTGATGCTTGATTTCGATTTAGCTGTTTTTATTGATTATTTTGGACAACAAGATAACCTTAAAATTCCGCATCAGTTTTATCTTGAAGCGCATAAAGAATGTGAGCTCGATGATAAGCAGTGGGCGTTCTATGAAAATCGTGAATTCAAATCGATTAAAGAGGGGACACGACTAATCAGCTACGTGTCACCGACACAACCGAAGCTCATGCAACAGTTTTATAACATGCAGGCTATTCTAAAAGACGGCCTAGTGATTGAACCTGAAAAAATCGGATTATTAAAAGGGCGTCTTTCTGTAACTCGGACTGAAACAAATACGTTGTATAAGATGGCACATGAAAAATTCAATTGGGTCATTACTTACGACAAATTTATGGATCCGCTCCTCATGAAACAAGTTGCGGAAGGGTCAAATATTATTCGCTATCACGTAAACCGCTCTGGTAAAGAAGAAATCAAAGTGCTCGTTTCTTCTTCAGATTCCATTCGAAGATCTTCTGAGAAAGACGTTGAGACGAACTACTATCGAACTAGACTCCATAGTCGATTAAAAGACCAATTGAAAGTCACGACGTTGGATGAACAGAAAGTAGATGAGTCTTTAAAAATTGTAAAAGATTTATCTGGCGGTCTCGTGCTCCGTGCATTAGGGCCGGGTAAATTTGTAAACGAATTTTTATCTGTATATCTGACGGTTGCTCAAAGTGGTAATCATCAAGATGCTGTCGTTCTATGGGACATGTGTGACGAGCTAGAATGGTTTAGAACACGACAAAAACGCCCGGATTTACTAAAGACAACGATTCAATATTCTGCAAATACTGAAACGTATGACATTAACTTTGACTTAGTCGAGCTAAAGCTCATTCAGGAAGAAAGCTATGTTAGTGAAGTGACAGATGCTAAAGTTCAATTACTATCAGGAGAAAGAGCACTGCAGAAATTCTTTAGACGATTTGAATCCACTCTTGAGAGAGAGTTGTATCTCAATTCGTTCTTGCTCCACCTCGAGGATAAACGCGCATATGAGGAGTACGAGTTAGCACTTCTTCACGAACTCAAGCATAATCCGAATGTAAAAATCAACTTCTCATTCACGAAGTCGATTTATGCGTACATTCATAATAAGAACACTGTGTTTGAAGGTAGAACTGAACTTTCACCAGGTCATTATTTTGAACGTGAGGATGAAGAGGGTATTTCTGTTCATACGTTCACGCGATCGTACATCCTTTCAGAGATGAATGTTTCTAGCGCTGAAGTGAAGTTAGAAATTGGGGATGAGGGTAGAATTGTTGAGCCGAATCCTGTTCGTGTTGTTGTTAAGCCAATTGATAAGGGGCTACCGAAAGTTCCAGAAGGAGAACAAGGAGATAATTCTTCTTCTGTAATGCCGATTCAATCGCCTACGGGCCAAGGTGCGCGAGATGAATCGGGTAACCCAGTTGACCCAGTTGAACCAAAGGCGTTACCTGCGGATCAGTATCCAGAAGAAATTGCGCTATCAAATGTTCAGGTCCCGAACGAAGAATCGTTTGACGCGGCTCTTCAAGAGCTTGGTAATCGTTACGCAGACACTTTGCAAACCAAGCTAAGAATTAATGGAGTGCAGTTTACTGTAGAACGTACAATTGTAGGGGCAAGTGTCATTCGGATTATCGGAAGAATTCCGCCGAACCAAAGCATCACAGCCGTAGAGAAAAAGGCGAAAGATATGCCGCTTTGGTTGCATATTGATTCTCCACCGACCATTTTCAGTGATCGTAACGGGATTAACATTGATATCAATCGAAATGATCCTGATACCATCTACTTCTCACAATTTATGAAGTATGTACGTAACAATGTGACAAATCAAGACTTAGAAAAAGGATTTATTGTTCCGATTGGTTTGAGTCCTTTGAATGAAGTCATGACCGTTGATTTTAATGGCACGGAGCCACACATGTTGGTGGCGGGATCGACAGGAAGTGGGAAGAGCGTTAGCTTAAACTCGATTGTCATGTCGATGATGTGCCTCTATGACCCGAATGAACTACAGTTTGTTTTCATCGATCCTAAACAAGTTGAGTTCTCAATGTTTGATGGGGTCAAGCATACAGAGAAAGTTTTATTAGACTTGAACGAATCAGCAGATTATTTAGATGTTATGATTGCAGAGATGGAGCATCGTTATAGCAAATTCCGAGATGCGTTTGCTAAGAATCTAATGGAATACAATGAGCTGTTAATTCAAGAAAACCGACATGACGAAATCATGCCAAGAATGGTGATTGTATTTGACGAGTTTGCAGACTTCATGATGCAGGATAAAGAGTTCGCTCAGCGAATCGAGACTGCTATCAAGCGTCTAGGCCAAAAAGGGCGAGCGGCAGGCATCCATATGATTGTCTGTACGCAATCTCCAAAGGCTGAGATTATCAGTACAACCATCAAGAACAACTTGGCAGCACGGTTATGTCTTCGCGTCACAGACGGCGTAGCTTCGAACGTAGTAATGGATACGTCAGGCGGGGAGAATTTGGCTGGAAAAGGTGACTATCTATTCAAGACAAACAAAGAACCGGCACGAGGCAAGAGTCCATACTTACAACCGCTCGCTTTACGTGCATTGATGCAATACTTTAAGAAATAAACCCGTGAAGTAGCTGCATAAGTAGCTACTTCACTTCTTTTGGAAGATAGGTGGGAAAATTATGGGATTTGGACAACATCAGAGTTTTTATTTTCGACCTTCGTGGATAAATAAAGGATTGACACACGTTAATCAGAACTCTAGATTTTTTTATGAAAAAAATCACTTTGAGGTATTAGGATTAGGAAAAAACATGGCGAAATCTTTGCGACATTGGTTGATTGCTACAAATGTTATCGAGGAGCAGAAGGGGAAACAAACAGTTCATGCCTTCACTGATTTTGGAAATGTCGTGTTCCGTTATGATCGACATCTGCAACATGGGCTGACGTTAGGAATGTTGCATTATAATTTGGTCACGAACAAAGACATCGCTACGACTTGGTATTGGTTCTTTAATGAGTATCGAGAATCAGTGTTTGATCGTGAACGTTTAACGAGGTCTTTAGAAAAATGGGTAGAAGTGAACGGGTTGAAGAGTGTCTCTGAAAATACATTGAAGCGAGATATAGATTGTCTTCTCAACATGTATTCGTTGAAAGATTATAAACAACTTACTCCTGAAGATGTCATTTCATGTCCGCTCGAAAATTTAGAGATGGTTTCTAAAAGCGTAAACAATTACTACACCAAGTCGTTTGCGGATGTGGAAGAAATCCGGGACATTTTATTCATGTCACTTTTAATCTATTCAGAAAAACATGGACAGACTGAATTTGCAGTCGAAGAATTAGCTGAGGCTCCAGAACTTTGGGGGAAGGTGTTTAATCTTTCGAGAAGCGCGATTGTGGAATATGTTACGCAGATGACTGAAGACTATCCATTACGGTTTATTCGTACAAACAAGCTCGATACGGTACTGCTGACTAAAGAAGTATCATCAATCTCAGCACTTGAAGAAAGATATAAACAATATAGTAAAGAGGTAAGTAGCTATGCATAAGTTTCAACCAAGTGTTAATATTTCGTACGATTTCCATAAGGACAATTTACTTACACAATTTGTACCAAATGATAAGCAGCTGAATATCATTCAAACAGTGCTAGAGACGGTCACAAATCCTAGTGAAATAACGAATGCCCATCTATTGATAGGTCCGTATGGTGCAGGGAAGTCAATGGTTGGAGCAATTATTTCAAACTTGATGATGAGTAGACGTAATGGGAAAGCGTTAAAAGGTTTCTATTCTAACGTCGCGCAAATCAATCAAGAGCAAAGCTCGTATTTGGAGAACGTAATCCGGTCTAAAGAAAAGCGATGGATTCCTGTAGCAATTGTTGGACACTCTGGGAAACTAGCAGAAGTTATTCTTCAAAATACGATTAAAGCGTTAAAAGATGAAGATATTTCTTTTAGCTTAAAAGGTGAAGAAGAACAAATTGTTCAAACGATTAAGAATTGGCGCAAGAATTATCATAATACGTACTCAAATTTGAAAGACTTGTGTGCGCAAGATGACCAAAGTATTGATGCACTAGTAGCTCAGATAAAAGCAGGAAATAAAGAAGCATCAGAGACTTTTAAAAAGTACTATACGATTTTGACTTCAGGTGCTACTTTAGCTGTCACTTCTTCAGCGAACGAATTAGAACAGCTAGAATATATTTTGAAGCAGTTAAAGAAACAAAAAATTGGGTTATTCATTACTTACGATGAGTTCGGACGTTTTCTCCAGCTGCTTGATAAAGCTAGCACGTACAAAGCAATGCAAGAAATGCAAGATTTAGCCGAACTTTCGAATCGACTTGAAAACTTAGGAGTGTTGTTTATTACGCACTCTGGTTTACGGCAATATGCAGAAAAAAATAGCTTTTCAAAGTCGGAATTAGAGCGAGTCGAAAAGCGTTTCCGTGCACATTATTTAGAGAGCGACTCTTCACTTTTTTATCGTTCTGCCTTTAAGGTGTTAGGGCGTCAAGATGAATTAAATACGCCTAGTCTATTTCTTCAAAATGACATTGAGCGATATAAAATTGACATAACTAAGTTCAATTTATTTCCTCAGATGTCTTCACAAGAAATAGACGGAACTATATTAGAAGGATGTCAGCCGATTCATCCGTTAACAATTTATCTCTTGCCACATTTGTCGAATATTCTTGGTCAAAACGAGCGTACGTTATACATGTTCTTAGCCCAGTTTGATGGCAAATTCGACGAGACAAAGTGGTATTATGCGGACGAATTGTTCGACTACTTTTACTCTGATGAAACACTATATTATCGTATCGAAGAATTAAAACAGTATCGTTTCGCCGTAAGTTATGGGGTAACCGATTCAGCTCTTCGTCTAATCAAGTTACTCACGCTTCTTGAGAACTTCAAAGGGAAGTTTGCAATTAAAGAAGATTTAATCAGTTTCGCACTTGGAATCAGTGTAGATGAGGCAAAAGCGGTTATCGATGAGTTGATTCAAGTGAAATTACTGAGATATAACCGAATCACAAATTCTTATGAAATGTATACAGGTTCAATTTTAGAGCTTGACGAATTGGTTCAACAATATCGTTTGAAGATAAAAGATGATGATTTTTTAAGAGCACAACCATTGAAAGAATTAATTAAGAACAAGTATTATCTGCCGTTAACATACAACAGCGAAAAAAGTATGACGAGATACATTGAGGTCGCTTTTTATTTTGATGTGGAGTCAATTTCGGAAAAACAGACGGCAGCGGATGGTGAGTTGTCTGTCATTCTAAGTTCAGCTGAAACAGAAAATTCACATCTTCAATTAATTGACCATTCAACTGCAGATAACCAAAGACTGTTTGTTGAATTTAAATTAGATAAACAAGAACTGGTCGAGAAGATTGATGAATATCGCACACTCATGCACATGTTAAGTGATAAGGTGCTTTTGAAGACAGATGAGCAGTTGGAATCCGAAATCGGTTACCGGATGGAAAATCTGATTTTTGAAATCCAACAGTATTTATCGCCACTTGAAAACTTTAGTCCTCAACATTTGAACTGGTTTTACGGTAACGAAAAAGTCAAAGGAATTACGTCTAGATTTGCGCTTGAAAATTTCTTATCAAATTGGATGAGCGAACGATTTAATGAGACGTTAGAGGTACGAAATGAAGGATTCAACAAGCAAAAGGTTTCAAAAGTTCAACGTAATGCGGCGGTTGGTGTACTTGATAAATTGATGAAGAGTCGTGCAATCGAAGGTATCGAGATAGATGGGTTTGGTCCAGACTACTTAATTTATGTCTCGATTTTGAAAAACAATCAAATCGACCCATTTAACTTAACGAACTTAAATTCAGACATATTGAAAAATATGCGAGCATCAATGCTAAATTATCTTGAGACTTCAGATCGTGGTAATTTGTTAACACTTATGCAAGTTTTACAGAAAGAGCCTTATGGCATGAGAAAACCAATTGTTCCGATTCTGACAGTTGCTTTACTAAAAGACTATTGGCATCAACTTTCCTTCTACGCTAATGGGCTATTTGTTGAAGAGATGAACGCAGATTTGTTGTATTCAATCCTTGAACAAGAAGCCAGTTTTTATGAATTCGAGTTCTTTAAAATGGACCAAAACATTCGTCATTCTCTTTTAGGAGTGAATGAGACCTTCTTTGGAAATTCATTTGAAGAACACCCGGTTCAACTGTTTAGCAACTTAAGAAGATGGTTGCGTCAATTGCCGAGATATACTCAAATCACTTCTCAACAAGCTGAATCAATCATCGAATTCAAAGAAATCATTCGATACAGTGAAATCGACCCAATGGATGCAGCGACACGGCTTCATAAACTAGTAGGACAAATTGATGGTAACTTCTCTACCGTGAAACAAGGCTTAGAAAACCATCTAACCAATGCTAAACATGACCTTAAAGAAGAAGCATTAAATGTCTTAGGAGTTCGAGAGGACCTAGATGAATGGATTGAGTTGAACCATGATTTAATATCAAAAAATCCAATTTTATTCGACGTGGTCAGTACAATGGAACGTGAAGAAGATTGGTTAGTAGTCTTGATTCGCAAAACAGTTGGAGTGCGTCTTGAAGAATGGTCGGACGTCACTCTTGATTCGTTTCAATCATCACTAAAACGATTACTAGTCGTTTCTGACGATGAGGAGACGATTCGAATCGTAACAAACGATCAAACGACTGCAACTATTCAAAAAGTGGAACTATCGGTAAAAGGGAAGACAGTATTTAATAATGTACAGCGAATAGTAAAATCTAGTGGTAGAACAATGCAAGCAGACGAAATGAAGTACATTCTTTACAAATTGCTCGAAGAATTAGAGACAAGTTCGGAGGAGTGACCATGCGTCTAGATTTAGTGAGGAAAATTGAATTTGCGATTCGTCATTATGGTGGGACTGCTACCTTGAAGGAAATCTATGATTATGTTGAAAAGTCATTTTATCAACTTGGTCTAGACGGATACAAAGATTGGAAATCTCAAGTCAGAAAGCATATCCACATGCATTCAAGTGACTGTGATATTTACCGGGGAGAAAGAGATTTGTTTTACGCAGTTGAAGGAAAAGGGAAGGGAATCTGGGGCCTTCGCCAACCAAATAAGTAACCGAAAGCGGAACCATTTCAGTTGGTTCCGCTTTCAATGTTTACAATACGTCACACCCCCTTGTCACAGAATGTTCAATCCTGTAAACTTCGAAACAGTGTGAAAAAAATGTATAAGGGGTTTATCCATGGAAATCGTTCAGCAGTTATCGCAAGTACAATTACTTAACCAATTCTGGTTGCTCATGGCCTTCGTCATCCCGATGGTCATTTTATCGCGGATGGTCGTGGCCGGTTCACGGTTCTCGCCAATCCTCGTCATCGTCATCTTCGGTCTCGGACTTGGCTTCGCCATGGTCGAGATGGGCATCGCGACACCGGGTCTCCCTGAGTTCCCGCTCGTCGACTTCATGTCACGGACGACGATCATCGCGCTCGTCGTATCGTTCTTCGTCGGTGGCCAAGAGCTCCGCAAGATTTTAAGCAAGCAAGAGCTCGACATGAAAGACATCGTCGTGCCATCGAAAGAAGAGATGTTCCTTGGGACAGGGCGGACACAGTTCATCTTCATCCTCCGTTCATTCTTCTTGCTCGTCGGTCTCGAAGGGTTCTTCCGCATGATGATTCAACCGGGCGCGGCAGAGGGCATCATGCTCTACTATCCGATCCTCGCGTTGATCGGTCTCGCGGCATCGTTCCTCTTGATCGACCACAAGGCGCAAATCGACGATAAGAAGGTATACATGCGTAAAGGCGTCATCGAGACAGTCTTGATGCTCGTCATCTTGTTCGTGTCGTACGGCATCGCCGTGGCAGTACAGCCGATTATCGCGCTTCCGCAAATCTTCTTCGCCATGTTGCTTTCGTCAGCACTCGGTGCCATCTTCCACAACTGGACGTATGGACCGACCGTTCGTGCGCTTCTGTTCGCCGGGATCCCGGTCGTCTTGGCCGCCAACTTCATGGTCGGTGGTTCACGGATCGGTGATGCGTTCGCCATCGAAGGCATGAACTCGATTCTCGTGTACGGTTTCTTCGGTCAATTGTTCTGGATGTTCGGTGGGATTGCGCTCCTCATGTGGTTCGCCCGCACAGGACACATCCGCAACCTCGCACCAGGTATGGCCGGCTCGCTCTCGCACAGTGGTCTCACAGGCGCATGTACGGCCGGTGACTTCGGTCAAGTGGCAGCCAAACGTGCCCCAATCATGATTAACATCCCGTTCTTCGGTCACATCTTCGTGTTCTCGATTTTGGCAGTCAGTGCCGACAATGGAGCGCTCTGGATCTGGCCAACGGCAATCATCGTCTTGGTCGGTCTCACGTTAACAGCACTCTCGCTCAAAAACTTGCGCGGTGCCAACGGAGAAGACTTCAAAGAAGTGAAGGCGCTCATGCAGTTTTCGTTCGGTTGGCAGATGATGGCGGTCTTCGGTGGACTCGTCATACTCAGCTTCAGCACGATCGCGTTCGACTACACGACGATGGCTCAATCGTCAGCCATCTCGCACTTTGGTCTCTTCGCAGCCGTCCAAGGCGGTATGTTCGGGACGGAAGCGTCGCTTCTCATCCCGCTCATCTTCTCGATGCCGTTCCTCGTTCACCCGATCGTGTTCTACATGTTCGGGAAGGCGCTCGATAATAACGGTGAAATGCCACGCGTACCGGTGTACGCGATGGCGCTCATCGGTGTCGTCGGAGTCTCGTTCGCGATTCTCGGCGTATAACAAAACAGCCGCTTCTACCAATGCGTAGAAGCGGTTTTTGTATGCTTATGTGTTTGTTGATTATTGCATTTAAAATGAGCCACTTGTGCATTCTTCTGAGCCACCGAGTGCGGACAACTGAGCCACTCAGTGCGGACACTATACCACTTATACGCTTAATACCTTTTCTCCCCTATACTTGAGATGCATGCCGTCGGCATGACATTGAAGTATGGGGGTTTTGTTTTGATTGATGGTCGCAAGATACTGGAACTTCATTTTGATGGGATCAGTCAACGCACGATCAGTGCGAGCACCGGACATTCGAGGAACACGGTGAGCGATGTGATTCAACGGGCCACTGAACGTGGCATCGACAGCTTGGAAGACAGGATGACAAAAAAATGGCTGTATGAGTTCTTGTTCCCTGAGCGTGAACCGATGGAAAAGGGTTACCACCCTGTCGATTTCGAGATGATTCACAAGGAGCTACAGAAGAAGAACGTGACATTGAAGCTGCTTCACCACGAATACTGCAGCACGGCGAGAGACGCAGGTAGAATCCCGTATGCCTATCGCTCCTTCACAGAGAAGTATGGATCATACGCAAAGAAGTACAAGCTGACCATGCCCATCCGTCGGAAGCCGGGCGAAGTCTTAGAGGTCGACTGGGCCGGAGCGACGCTGAAAATCATGGACAGTGCCGCCGGCGAGGAGATTGAGGCCTATGTCTTTGTCGCCGCGCTTCCGTACAGCCAATATTTCTACGCCGAGGCCTTCCTCGACATGAAGTCGCGATCGTGGCTGACTGCGCACGTACACGCCTTCGAATACTTCGGCGGCGTCACCGAGACGCTGGTTCCGGACAACCTCAAGACCGGAATCACGAAGCATCGCCGAGGCGACTCACAGGTGAATGAGGCTTACCGTGAGCTGGCGGACCATTATCGGACGGTCGTCGTGCCTAGTCGCATCCGCAAACCGAAAGACAAGCCGAGCGTCGAGGGTGCGGTCGGCTTCCTTTCACGTCAGATCATCGCGGCGTTACGGAATTACCAGTGTTTCCACATCGAGGATCTGAACAAGGAAATCCATTCAAGGCTCGAGGAGATGAACACCCAGGAGTTCCAAAAAAGAAGCGGTTCAAGAAAAAGCGTGTTCACGGAAGAGGAGAGCGCGACCTTGCGCCCCTTACCGAAAACACGCTTCAAGATGACGGAATGGCGAACCGCGAAAGTACAACTGAACTACCACATCCAAGTTGTGTAGACGTCAAGTTGATTTTGACACTTTTTGCTCGTTTGCCTTTTACACTTCTGCCGAAAACAATGATTTCCGGTTTCTCATCCGATG
>NZ_JACSLS010000018.1:0-23350 GCF_018618235.1 Exiguobacterium sp. s26
AAACGGCTTGAGCCCTGTAGAATACAGGTCTCAAGCCGCATAGTCCGGTTTTCATTATTTGCCCTGTCTACTTGACGGGGAGCAGTTCAGCGGCATGGACCTTTGCTTATGCGATGAGCGTCTCATCGAGCGTGATTTGATGCTTTCCGTTCGCCTTTGAGCGATAGAGCGCCTGGTCCGCCCGTTCGATGGCGGCGTGTGGCACCGTCTCCGTCTGCCAGAGCGAGGCGCCGATACTTGCCCCTACGCTTGTCGTCCCGCCTTCAATGGCGATCGGTTCGGACAGGGAAGTGATGAGGTCTTGTCCGATTTGAGTGATCAATCGTTCACTCTTTCCATTCCGTTCGAACAAGAGGAAGAACTCGTCACCGCTCAACCGGACCGGATAGGCACCATCGAGCGTAACGCGTTTCAACCGTTCGGCAATCTCAATCAAGACATCATCGCCCGTGGCGTGTCCATACGTGTCGTTGACGGCTTTGAAACCGTCGAGGTCGATATAGAAACAGACGTACTCGTTCTTCGTCGCTTGGGCTTCGTTCAAATAGTGTCGAAGCGCCGTCCGATTCGCGAGTCCGGTCAAGACGTCACGGTTGACGAGTGACTCGTAATGGACACGTTCTGTCTCAGATTCGGTGAGAGACGAGACAAGTGACTCGAGGGCGAATGCGAGCGACTCAATCTCATGAATTCCAGACTGGTGCGGGAACGTCTTGGCCTTCCCTTCCTTCATCAGAGCAGCCGTTTCGGTGATCCGTTGTAACGGTCGCGTCACAATCGAGGCGAGGAACCATCCGAGCGTAGACGTCACGAGCGAGGCGATGAGACCAATCCATAATATTTTGTTCTCTAGTTCGATGACCGGGGCGAACGCGACTTCGGTCGGTTGGCGAACGACGACACTCCAACCGAGTCCGGCGTAATCCTCATAACCTTCACCGATGGCGACACCAGTCAAATAAGAAGTTCCGTCCTGCCACGTGTCGACGTGCCAGCCTTCTTTCAATGACGTCGGGAGCGGTTTGCCGACGAGGTGGTCGGGACCGAGCAACACCGTGTTGTCACGTCCGCTGACGACGAACAAGTCGGTATACTCGGACTGATGGTGGAGCGTCCGGTTGAAGTGGCGGAGCACTTCATTGCCCCATTCCCAACTGAGGTGGGTCGCGAGCACGCCTTGGAAGGTCCCGTCACGGACGAGCGGGACGCTGATGTCGACGAACTGGAGGACTTCGCCACTCGGGTTCGGCAACAGCTCGGCGAGCAACACGGCTTCATGCACATCGCCGATGAACGGCTCAGTCTGTGCCTCGAGGAAAACAGGGCGTTCTTTGATGCTGGCGCCTTCTAAGATTCCGTTCGTCGAAGCGACGACGTTCCCCGACGCGTCGGTCACGCCCATCCACGAGAAAGCGGGGATGTTCGTCTGGACCTGGTCGAGCAGGGCCCGGCTCGAGGCAGGGTCGTTCAAGGCGTCAAGCCCTTGAAGTAATTGCACTTCTTGATAGCGTGACCACATGTAAAAGTCGAGCTTGTCGACGAGCTGATGCGACGTCATCGACAACCGTTCCCCAATCTCCGCTTCGAGCGAGGCGGCGGAACGTTGACTCGTCATATACGTAAGCGTGATAGTGAGTAAAAAAACGAGTGTGGCGATGCTGAGCGCCAAAATGAGACCGAGACGCATCGAAAATGATTTCATGAACAAATTCCTCCTACAATAACAACATCCACTTTGTTCATCGTCATTTTTTCCATGACATGAAGCAAAGTTGAGAAAAAACAAGGTCGATTTCGTGGAAACAGATAGCGCTTTCGTTATAATGAAAGACGAATCGATACAAATAGAGGTGAAACGATTGAAACAGAACAAACTATTAGTCATCGCGACACTGCTCGCGGTCGCCCTCGTGGCCGTCGTGGTCGTCTTGATGAATCAACCGACCGAACAAGCCGAGACGGCGGCACCGGCGACGACAGAACACGTGTCGACGGAAGGTCAGCCGACGCTCGGTGATGCGGACGCACCCGTCTCGGTCGTCGAATTCGGGGATTACAAATGCCCGTCTTGTAAACAGTGGGGCGAAACGGTCTATCCGAAGTTGAAAGAAGACTATATCGATACAGGGAAAATCAGTTTCAGCTACATTAACGTCCTGTTCCACGGACAAGAGTCGATTTTGGCATCGCTCGCGTCTGAGTCGGTGTATAAACAAGACCCGGACGCGTTCTGGGAGTTCCATAAGGCGCTTTACGACGCGCAACCGGCGAGTCAACAGCACGACGAGGCATGGGTCACGGTCGAGCGGTTGACAGAGATTGCGAGCGAGACGACATCGGTCGATGTGGCGAAGCTCGAGGACGATTTGAGTGAGAACTCGACGGTGCTCGAACAGGTGAGTCTCGATGACGGGCTCGTCAAAGAGCACGGTGTCCAGTTCACACCGTCAATCATGATTAACGGCGTCATGCTCGAGGACCCGTTCGATTACGAGACGATTGAGCGATTGATTGAGCAAGGCACGCCATGAAGCAGTCATTCTTGACCCGTTATGGTCTGTATCTCGCTTGGCTCGTCGCCCTCACGGCGACGCTCGGCAGTCTTTATTTCAGCGAGATTCGCGAGTTCGTGCCATGTGAGCTCTGCTGGATTCAACGCATCTTTATGTATCCGCTCGTCATCTTGCTCGGGGTCGCCGTGTTCACGGACGACCGGGCGGTGAAGAAGTATGTATTGCCGCTCTCCATCCTCGGAGGTCTGGTTTCACTGTACCATTATTTGGTTCAAAAAGTACCCGGTTTCGCCGATATCAAGCCGTGCGTGCAAGGCGTACCGTGCAACGTGCAATACATCAACTGGTTCGGGTTCGTGACGATTCCGTTCCTTGCCTTGACGGCATTTACTTTGATCACGCTCCTCGTCTGGCGCGTGAGACGCAATTGACAATGAAGGAGATGGAACGTGTGAAGAAATGGATGCTCATCGGATTGATCAGCTTGATGGCGGTGCTCGCCGCGTGCGGCCAGGAGATTGAAGACCCGCTCAATTGGGAGATCGAGTCGTTCGACTATATGAATCAAAATGAAGAGATGGTTAGTCTGGACGATTTGAAGGGCAAAGTTTGGATGGCCGACTTCGTCTTCACGAGCTGTGAGACGGTCTGTCCACCGATGACGTACAACATGACGAAACTCAATGAAGCGCTCGTCGAGGAAGGCGTCGAAGACGTCCAATTCGTGTCGTTCAGCGTCGACCCGACCGTCGATACGCCGGACAAGATTCAAGCGTTCATGGCTGATTACGACTTGGCGAAAGCCGATTGGCAATTCTTGACGGGCTATTCGCAAGAAGAGATTGAGGCGTTCGCGCAACAAAACTTCAAAGCGCTCGTCCGCAAACCGTCAGAAGGCACCCAAGTGGATCACGCGACGTGGTTCTATCTCGTCGACCAGGACGGGAAAATCATCAAGGCGTATCAAGGATTCCAAGACGTGCCAATCGAGGATATCGTCAATGACATCAAGATTTTACAGAACTCATAAGACGGCCCGTGCCGTCTTTTTTGTATTCGAAAACAGGGGAATCGGCGTTGGTGCCGTATAATGAATAAGGTAGAGGAGTGGATGGAATTGAAGAAGACACTATTATTTTCATTGATGGGCCTGGCTGCCGTGACAGGTACCGTGCTCACGCAATATAAACCGTTCGGAAAAAAGCCGAAGGCGCTCCGGTCGCCGAACCTGGTGAACGGCAAGTTTCAGAATCAGCTCGAGACGCCGATGCGGTTCTCATCGGACGACATGATTTCGATGTCGAAGGAATATTTGAATCCGGACTCGCTCCGGAAACCGAGCGAGCGCTTACCGGTCGTCCCGATCGACTTCAGCGAGAAACTCGGTTCAAGCTTCACACGCATCTATTGGCTCGGACACTCGGCGATGCTCGTCCAAATGGACGGTAAGACGATGCTCGTCGACCCGATGTTCGGCCGGAGCCCATCGCCGCTCCCGTTCGCGAAGAACGAGCGGTTCAGCGAAGACTTGCCGTTCGAGCTCGACGGCTTGCCGGACATCGATGTCGTCTTGCTCACGCACGACCATTACGACCATTTGGACTATGCGACGATTCAAGCGATTCAAGACAAGGTTGCCGTCTTCATCGTCCCGCTCGGCGTCGGTAGCCACTTGAAACGGTGGGGCGTCGGGGCGGAACGCATCGTCGAGCGCGATTGGGGCGAGACGTTTGACTTCGGCTCATGGACGTTCGTCTGTACGCCGGCTCGGCACTTCTCGGGCCGCTCGCTCACCGACCGCAACGCGACGCTCTGGGCGTCATGGGTCGTCCTCGGCGAGACGGACCGCCTGTTCTTCAGCGGGGACGGCGGGTATGGACCACACTTCAAAGAAATCGGCGACGCGTACGGACCGTTCGATTTCGCGGCGCTCGAATGCGGACAATACGATGAGCGCTGGCCGGACGTGCACATGCAACCGAGTGAGACGGCACAGGCGTTCCGTGACGTGCGGGCCGACAAGATGCTCCCGATTCATTGGGGCGCGTTCACGCTATCGTTCCATGCCTGGTTCGACCCAGCTGAGCAGATGGTGGGGCTCTTACCACGAGAGGACGTGCTCACGCCACGAATCGGTGAGCGGATCACACTCGACGGACGGAACGACACGACCAACTGGTGGCGTGACATCGAAGACACGAACAAGCGATGACCGAATCGGTCACCGCTTGTTTTTATGAAGAGAGGCGTTCGGCCTCGTCCGGTTCGATATGAAGTTTGTGTTTGCGCGTATAGACGAGGAACGCACCCGTCATGAGGATCGAGCTGATCCCGAACAAGACGACCATGAGCTGTAAGCCGATCAAGTCGAGGAAGAAGCCGGTGACGAGTAACACGACTTGGAAGACAATCCGGTCGAGCATGTTCCGGAACGAGAAGAAACGTCCGTGATAGTCTTTCGGCATCCGTGTCTGGAAAATCGTCACCGCCGTCGGGAAGAAACAGCCGACCGAGAAGCCGAACAAGACGAACGCCGCGATCGAGACGGCCGGGATGTCGGCGAAGTAAAGCATGAGCTGGGCAATCCCAATCAAAAACGAGAACGTGAACAAGATGGAGAACACGGAGAACTTCTCACCGATCCGTTTGATGAGGAACGCACCGACCATGAAGGCAATCCCTTCGGCCGTGTAAATCCATCCTTTGATCGCCGTCGAGTCCTGCAGCTCGCTAATGTTGATGACGAGTAAGTTGAACCCGCCGATGAAGAGGAGCGGGATGAGCGTCATGACGAGCGTCATAAAGATGACCGGAATCGATTTGATGATTGGAAAGACGTCCTTGAACCCGCCGGACGATTTCGCGTCCACTTTCTTCGCAGACGGGACGGTCGTCTCGTCGATCTTCAAGAACCACGTCGCGACGGCGAGAAGCAGATAAGCGACAAGCGAGAGCGCGTAGACGTCCCGAAGTGAGATGAGCGTGAGCAAGATGCCGGCGATGGCCGTCCCGATGACCCGGGACAGCGTCGACACGTTCATATGCACCCCGTTCAAGGCGAGCAGCTCCCGTTCCTTGACGATGAGCGGGATGGCGGCCTGGAGTGCCGGGAAGTAGAACGCGGCCGACCCTTGCAGGAAGACGAGGAAGACGACCATCCACAGCACGCTTCCCGTCTCGATGGCGACGAACATGAATAGAACGCTCAGCGCCCGGACAATACTTGAGATGAGCATGATTTTCTTTTTCGAGCCTTGGTCGGTGAGACGGCCGGCGAGCGGCCCGATGGCGACCCCGGCGAGCAATCCGCCAGCGAGGATGAGCGCCTTGACGAAGTCAGACGGCACTTTCTCCTGCATGAACTCCAAGTTGCCGATGATGCCGAGCCAAAGCCCGAGACCGGCGACGAACTCCCCGGTCAAGATGATCCAGACGTTGCGATTTTTCCACATATGGTTAAGTCCTCGATTCTTATTAGGTAATAATAATTATCCTTCAGAACGATTTAGAAAGCTACAAAAAAGAAGCCGGGATTCGGCTTCCGAGAGATATAAGTTTTGACTACATGAACATTTCCATTTTGTAATACAATGTTCCATATAGGAGGTCGATTGTATGAGGACGATATCTTTTGAACTCAACGAAGAAGACGAGCGTCTGATTAGAGCGTATGCGAAGTCTAAGAACCTCTCCCTCTCGACTCTCGTTCGGGACACTGTCTTTGAACGTATCGAGAATGAACTCGATTTGAAATTTTACAACGAAGCAATGCATAGGCACAAAGAACGTTCTGAAACCATTTCATTTGAGGATATGATGAAAGATTTAAATTAACAAAAAAGCATTCGTCCAAATATGGGCGAATGCTTTGCTTTTATTCGTTTCACATCAAATATCGCAGTTATCGTCCGTGCACGTCGCGCCACCCGAGAGCACTTGAAGCGTCGGTGCCGATTCGGCCCACGTCTTCTCGAGCACTTGCGTGAACGCCTCGGTCGGCTGGGCGCCAGAGACGCCGTATTTATTGTCGAAGACGAAGAACGGGACGCCGGTGATGCCGAGGTCGCTCGCACGCTTCTCTTCAGCGCGAACGTCTTCCGTGTATACGTCTGAAGCGAGCACGTCTTTCACGGCGTCGGCATCGAGTCCGACACTTGTTGCGATCTCGACGAGGACGTCGTGGTCGCCGATATGTTTCGCGTCGACGAAATACGCCTTAAGGAGCGCTTCTGACAATTCTTTCTCTTTGCCGACCGTCTTCGCATAGTGCGTCAACCGGTGCGAGTCGAGTGTGCCCGTGACGACCATGTTGTCGAAATCGTACTCAAGTCCGACGGTGCGGGCCTGGGCGGCGACTTGGGCCGTCGTGCCTTTCGCCTGCTCGAGCGGCATGCTGTATTTCTTCGCGAGTGCTTCGTAAATCGAACGCGAGTCGGTCGTCGGTGCGTTCGGGTCGAGCTCGAAGCTCTTGAACTCCACTTCGACGTTGTCCGCGTGCGGGAACTGTTCGAGCGCTTCTTCTAGACGGCGCTTGCCGATATAACAGAACGGACAGACATAGTCTGACCAAACTTCAATTTTCATATTTAATCCCTCCTACAGTCAGTGTAGGATGTCTTGAAATCGAAGTAAATGAATGTGCTCACGAAAAAAGCCCTCGCAAGGAGGACTTAGAAAACGTACCAGAACACGCAGACGAAATGGGCGAAACTGCCGAACAGGATGAACAAATGGAACACCTCGTGGAAGCCCCAACCGCGCCAGTTGACGAACTTCGGCTTGAAGCCGTAGATGAGGCCGCCAATCGTGTACATGACGCCACCGAGGATGAGCCAGAAGATGCCGGCGTTGCCGATGACGTCATGAAGCGGTCCGATGAAGAACACCGATAACCAGCCCATGCCGATATAGAGCGCTGTCGACAAGAAGCGCGGGGCGTGGAACCAGACGAGCTTGAAGATGATCCCGAACAAGGCGAGCGCGTGGACGGTGCCGAACAACACCCAACGCGTCGGCCCTTCGAGCGCAAGCAACGTGAGCGGGGCGTATGTCCCGGCAATCAAGGCGTAAATCATCGCATGATCGATTCTCCGGAAGAAGGCGATGACGTTCGGCGAGGCGATGATGCTGTGGTACAGACCGGACGACAAATAGAGAAAGACGAGGCTAATGCCAAACAAAATCGCAGCCATAATGGCGAGCGGCTCGCCGAGCAGTGACGCTTTCACCGTCATCGCAATCAACGCGACGAACGCGAGCACGGCACCGGCCAAGTGGGTCAGTGCGTTAATCGGTTCCCGAAAAATCGAATTCATGTAAAACACTCCTTATCACGTCATGTAGTATCCATAACTACATGATAAGCTGTATACGTCAGAACGACAAGGTTTTTGTTTCGACAAATCCGGTTTGTCCGTATACTGAAGGGGAGGTGATTCGATGAAACCGCATGAAATTGTAAAGACGGAAGGGACGTTGCCGAAGCAGGTGCTCCCGACGATCGACTTATATATGGACCAAGTCATCCAGCTGTTCGAGCAACATTACGGCAAGATGAAGCGGAGTGACGACGAGACGATTTTGACGAAGACGATGATCAACAACTACGCCAAAGGTAAGCTGTTCCATCCCGTCAAAAACAAGAAGTACACGAACGAGCACTTGATGTTGCTCAGCCTGATTTACGAGATGAAAGGATTGCTCTCGATCAATGACATCAAAGAGACGCTCCGGCCGCTGAACGAGTCGGACGAGGGCTTCTCGCTCGAGGACTTCTATGACGCGTACCAGGTTCAGAAAGAACAGAACATGCAGGCGTTCGAGGAACAAGCCGAGACGCTCCTCGCCAACGTGCGCACGAGTGAGACGAACGGCATCCAACAGTCGCTCGCCATCGCCTCAGCCGTCCATATGAGTCATTTGTTCCAACGGCTCGCCGAACAGTTGATTGATGAAAGCAAATGAAAATGCCCCTTAGAATCCGATTGGAGTCTAGGGGCATTTCTTCATTTAAGGCGTTCGCGTTCAATGCGCTCGCCTTTGTGATACAGTTTGGCGATGAGAAGTGGTAATAGATAACTTACGGTCACAAGAATGGTAATAATCCATATGAGATTATAGTCTAATAATAGACGTTCATACGCGACCGATAAAAACACGATGGCGATGACGTGGACGATTGGATGTAGCTGTCCGAACAAGGCGTTGAGCATACTGCTAATAAAGACGGTCAAAATCACTAGCATGAACAAGAAGAACCCAATCAACAGCCACATGAGGTCCATACGTCACCGCCTTTTTAGTTGTTGATGTACTTCTCGAACACGTCACCGAAGTCTTTGCGGTTCCACTCATGGTAGTGACCTTTAAGCCAGTCGAAGCTCTGCTCGTTCAATTCCTTGAACGTCGAGGCGACATTCATATCGCCTTGACGAAGCCCGCTCAAAATCGACACCGAATGCGTGAGCGAGGCGTTGGCATACTCCATCATCTTCCGGCCTTCGCGTTGTTTCTCGGCGATGGCGAGGAGCGATTTGTACAAGTCTTTCACATGCTCGATTTGTTTCTTGTTCACGTCAATCGAATACGGCTTGTCGCCGATGGTGAATTTGATCTCGACGTCCATGTCGACCGTGCCGGCCGTCTCGAACATGACGTTATTCAATGGGAAGTGGGCGTATGGATAGCGATACAAGACGCGTTTCGAACTCATCGCGCTCGTTCCGTCGAGGTGAATCATCGCCAAGTTCGTGAAGCAGTACTCGTCCGATTTCGACTTGATTAAGAAGTAAATCTTCTCGTTATCCTCATGGAGGACGTAATCGTCCGAATCCGCCTTATCGAAATCTTTCGGGTCGATGACTTCACCGATATCGCTGAAGCCCGTCAAATCAGAAGCTAGTTTTTTGAACATGTCAAATCTCTCCTCAGTAGTGGATTTTGTGCATCTCGTTCGGGTCAGACCCGGTCCGCTCGTTTCGGTTGAGTCCGTCGATCGCGTGCATCTCTTCTTTCGTCAACGTGAAGTCGAACACCTCTATATTCTCACGAATTCGACTCGGCGTGACCGATTTCGGGATGACGGCCACACCGTTCTGTAAGTGCCAACGCAGGATGACTTGAGCCGGTGATTTCCCGTGCTTGGTCGCAATCTCGGCGATAACCGGATCCTCAAGCGCCTCGCGCCCTTTCATGAGCGGGCTCCACGCCTGGATTTGAATATCGTACCGCTGGCAGAACGCAATTAACTCTTTTTGGGACAAGTATGGGTGGATCTCGACTTGGTTCACCGCCGGGACGATCGAGCACGACTGGATGATCTGTTCGAGGTGGCTGACCTCGAAGTTCGAGACCCCGATGGCCCGGACCTTGCCTTCCTCATACAACTGTTCGAGCGCTTTATACGTCTCGACGAATTTACCGAAGCGCGGCATCGGCCAGTGAATCAAGAACAAGTCGACGTACTCGAGACCGAGCCGGTCGAGGCTGTCTTGGAACGCTTGGAGCGCCTCGTCATAGCCGTGGAACTCGTTCCACAGTTTCGTCGTCACGAAAATGTCTTCCCTCGGGACGCCGGATTCGCGAATCGCTTGGCCGACGCTCTCCTCATTCTGATAGATAGCGGCCGTGTCGATCAATCGATAGCCCGCGTCAAGCGCTGCTTTGACCGTATCGACCGTGACCGCCCCGTCTTCCACTTTGTACACGCCGAGCCCGAGCATCGGCAGTTTCACATCATTGTTGAGTGTTGTCCATTCCATATTGATTCCCTCCCTCTCAACTCTTACGTTACCGAAAATCGCACGGAAGTGAAAGCGAAAGCTACAGCCGAATGCTTTCGCCGTGGGACTTGATCACGATTTGGTCACGTTCGAGCTTGGCAGCGGCGACGAGTCGTTCATACGGCTCCTCGACCGATTCGTACGATAAGACGAACGTGTCCCAATGCATCGGGAAGAAACGTTTCGCACCGCTCTGTTTGAACATCGTCCATGCCTGTTCCGGCGTGCAGTGGGCTTCCTCGAACGACTCCGGTTGATAGGCACCGATTGGGAAGAAAGCGAGGTCGATCGGTTCTTTGTTCGCGAGCCCGTTGAACGACTCGGTGAACGCCGTATCCCCGGCGAACAACATGCGGACGCCTTTATATTTCAAGACGTAGCCGTTATAGCCCATATGTTTGTCCCACGGGAAACGATTGCCCCAGTGGGCGACGGGGATGGCTTGGACGTGAAGCCCGTTCGCGAGCGTCAGCTTGTCGTGCGGATGCATCTCGAGCGTCTGCAGGCTCGGGTATTTACGTAACAGCTTGCTCGTGCCCGGGGCCGAGATGACGACCGTATCGCGGGTGATCAGTCGTTTCAGACTTTTATGATCGAAGTGGTCCATATGGGCGTGGCTGAGCAGGATGACGTCGACGTGCCCGATCTCCTCAATCGAGAGGGCAGGGGCGGTATGACGTTTCATCCCGAACGTGACCGGCCCGACGTGGACGCCGATCCGCTTCGAGAACACCGGATCCGTCAAAATTTTCAATCCGTACCAATGGATGAGCACGGTCGAATGGCCGACCCAAGTGGCACTGACCATCGTCTCATCGAACGAGGCGAGGTCCGGTTTGACCGTCGGGACTTTAAAAGCCGGTCGAGGCAGTCTTCGTTTCAATCGGGTATATAAGAACGTACCGACGCTCGCCAGGACGGCGCTCGGGACGAGCAGGTTTCGTAATCGCATAACAGTCACCTCATCATCTAAGATGGTTTAATCATACCGCTCGACCGACGACCCCGCATCCGCCGGAAGGTGTAGAAAAAATGGGAGATTGTGGTCCGGCTCTTGCGAATCCGCTTTCAATTTGGTACGGTGACAGTAACTTAGGAAAGGAAGGTACCGCGTGCCATGAAAAAGTCACACTCACTCAACTGATGAAACGAATCATCACTGTTCGCACGAACAGTCACGGGTGAAGTGTGTCCAATTTCAGGCTAAGGGGTGACCCTTCTTTCCGCTTGACCGGATCTCTTCACACCACCGCACGTTGCGGATGGTGTTTTTTGTTTCATCGCGTATCGGACAAACTAGCGAGGTGAAACAATATGTTAAGTATGAAGCAAGTCCGGTTCGACCACGACCGGCAACCCTTATTCGACAACGTCTCGTTCGACGTCGCTGCAGGCGAACGGGCCGTCTTGTTCGGCCAGAACGGGTCCGGCAAGACGACGCTATTCAAGCTGCTCATAGGTGAACTGGCCCCACAGTCAGGTTCGATTGACGTCTTGGGCACGATCGGTGTCGTCGAACAGACGGTGTTTGATGGAGAAGAGACCGCGCTCGACTACGTCATGCAAGGCGACTTGGCGCGCTACAATCTCTACCTTGCCGTCACATCAGGGGATTCGGCGCGCGTGCTCGAAGCGTATGACGAGGCACTCGCGGTTGACGCCTTCGCGCTCGAACTTGAGGCGAGACAAGCCCTCAAACGACTTGGTCTTGACGGACATGACTCGAGCCGACTCCGCGAGTTGAGCGGCGGTGAACAGACACGGGTCCAACTCGCCCGTCTCACGATGCGACACGTCGACATCGTCCTGCTCGACGAGCCGACGAACCATCTCGATTTGGACTCAATCGAGTGGCTGACACGCTGGGTGAACGAGTTTTCGGGGACAGTGCTCGCCATCTCCCATGATCGTCAATTCATCGATGACGTCGCGACCGTCATCTTCGAGCTGCATGAGGGGACCATCGTCCGCTATCCGGGCAACTACACGGCGTATAAACATCAGAAGGCCGAGGAACGGGTACGCGACGAGCGGGCCCATGCCCGCTATATGGCGCGGAAGTCGGAGCTGCTCGATATGATCGCCCAATATAAGGGCTGGCATTTGAAAGCGAAAGCGACAGCGAGCGTGCGAAGTCCAGGCGCTCAAAAAGGCGCGGCGAACCTTGCCATCAAGATGAAGGCCCGTGAACGTAAACTCGAACAGCTCGAAGGGACGCGACCCGATCGTCCGAAAGATGCGGCCCATATCTCGGTCCGCTTCCAAGCCGACCCACTCGAGGCGAAGACGTGGATTGCGGTCGACGACATCTCGTTCGGTTACGACGAACCCCTCTTTGAACGACTCTCGCTAACGGTGAACCGGGGTGACCGCATCTCCATCGTCGGGCCGAACGGGAGCGGGAAGACGACGCTGTTGAAACTATTGATCGGCGAACTCGCACCGGAGACCGGGGACATCAAGCGTCATCCGAAACTGAAAATCGGTTACTTCTCACAGACGCTCGCCCGACTGCCGGCCGAAGGAACGTTGCTCGAGGCGCTCCTGGCCGAAAGTGACATCACCGAGACGGAGGCGCGGACGCTGCTCGCCCATTTCTTGTTCCGCCGCGATGAGGTGTATAAGCCAATCCGAGAGGCGAGCATGGGTGAGAAGTGCCGCATCGCCTTCCTCATCTTGTACTTCTCGGACGCGGACCTGCTCGCCCTCGATGAGCCGACGAACTATTTGGACGTGGCCACACGGGAGCAAATCGAGGCCGCGCTCGAAGTGTATCGAGGCGGATTGATTCTTATCTCGCATGACCGGACGTTCCACCGCTTGACGGACCGGACAATCGAGCTCGGGGAGACGGTGCGCGTGCTCGAGTCCGGAGATACAAAGCCGGTCGACGTTGACGCGACGCTCCAGACGCTTGAGACATTGACGAGCGAACCGCATATTTTCTTCGACGAGGCAGGAAACGGCATCCCCCTTGCCGAATCCGAACAGAATAGACGAAACAAATAGGGGTGGAATCACATGAAAGAAGAAGTTCGGGCATCACGGGCCGCATCACGGAAACGGAAGCGGTTATGGCAAACGGCGACGGTCATCGCATTGATTGCTTCACTCGTCGGCGTCATCGCCTTCGCGGCCCTCATGGACACGAAGAACTCGGCGTTGCCGGAGACGGACGACATCGCGACCGAGTCGGTCAATAATGAATCAGAGGCGACAGAAGGAGATGAGCCGGAAGCAGAGGCCGACGAGTCAGCGGGAACGTACGTCTATATCGCGGCACCTTATACGAAAGTGTTCGCCGACGACCGGGTGACGGTCATTTATGAGGCCGACCTCGGTGACCGGTTCGAACAACTCGAGGCCGTCAGCGGTTTCGTCAAGCTCCAATTGAATGAGCGGACGACCGGGTGGGTGACGGAAGCGCAAGTGACGGGGGAAGCGACGAGCGTTTCCGATGACGACGTGACCGCGGCATGGAAGACCGTCGTCCCGACGGCGGATGCGGCGACAATCGAAGTGCTCGGCCAAGACATCGACAGTGTCCGGGCCACGCTCGGTACCCCGAAAGCGGTCCAGCGTGACCAAGTGAACGAATACCATTTCTATGACGGCTTCTTCTTGATGGTACGTGACCAACAAGTGCGGGCGATCGACTGGGACCGCCAAGCGGTCGCGACGCCTGATGTGACGGCGACGAGCAGTCAAAACGCCGGAAGTTGGTATGAAGGCGAGACTCGCCAGTTGAAGTTGTTCCCCTATGACGGCGTCATGAGGGTCCGGCTCGAAGAGAAATAATGACGATCGTCGAGAGGACAACCCTTTCGGCGATTGTTTTTATGTATTCATTCAAATGAACGTTTGAATGTTTGAGGTGGAAGGTATAGACTATATAGAGAGAGGGGGAGAAACAATGGGCGCACATCACGATCATCACGGGCACGACCATCACCATCATCATACGACGAACCAACGGGCATTATTCTGGTCGTTCGTCCTGATTGCGACGTTCATGGTCGTCGAAGTCATCGGCGGATTATGGACGAACAGTTTGGCGCTCTTGTCGGACGCGGGGCATATGCTTAGCGACGCGGCGGCACTCGGGCTCAGTTTTCTCGCTGTCCGGTTCGGAGCACGGCAAGCGACGCCAGAGCGGACGTTCGGCTATCGACGCTTCGAGATTTTGGCGGCGTTCGTCAACGGCTTGACGTTGCTCGTCATTTCCATCTATATCATCATCGAGGCGTATCAACGCTTGTTCGCACCGCCAGAGATTTTAAGCGGCGGCATGCTTACGGTCGCCATCATCGGGCTGCTCGTCAACGTGCTTGCGGCGTGGCTGCTCATGCGGGGCGAGCGTGACAACTTGAACGTCCGCAGTGCGCTGTTGCACGTGTTCGGCGATTTGCTCGGCTCGGTCGGGGCCATCACGGCGGCCGTGTTGATTATGGCGTTCGGCTGGACGCTCGCCGATCCGATCGCGAGCCTGTTCGTCGCCGTGCTCATCTTGGTCAGCGGCTATCGGGTGACGCGGGAGGCGATTCATATCTTGATGGAAGGGACACCGGATCAAGTCGACGTTGTGGCGATGCAACGGGAGCTCGGAGGAGTGGCCGGGGTCAAAGAAGTCCATGACTTGCACGTCTGGTCAATCTCTTCGAACGAACTCGCCGTCACGTGCCACGTCTTAATCGAGGCGGACACGGACGACCAGCGCGTCTTGCGAGACGTGACGGAACGAATCCGGCAGTTCGCCACATTCGAGCGTTCGACCGTTCAAATCGAACGGGAAGCGCAATGTTGTGAGGAACGAACGATTTGGTAAACGAAGAAGCGGTCCCTGACAATGTCGGGGACCGCTTTTGTTATGGCTTCAAGACGACTTTGACGCAGTCGTCCAAATGATCGTTAAAGATTTTGTATGCGTCGGCCGCCTGTTCAAGCGGCAAGCGGTGCGTGATGATGTCGGTCGGATCGAACTTCTTGTCGACGATCATCTGGAACAGCTCGGGCATGTAGTGGATGACCGGTGCTTGTCCCGTCCGGATGCTTACGTTACGGGTGAAGAAGTCGCCGAGCGGGAACTGGTTATAGTTCATCGCATAAATCCCGGTCAATTGAACCGTCCCGAACTTCCGGACCGCTTCTTTGGCGACTTTGATGGCGCTGAGCGTGCCGCCTTGAACCATCAACTTTTGCTCTACTTTCTCGATTGGAGACATTTTGCCGTCGAAGCCGACACAGTCGATGACGACGTCAGCACCGCCGTTCGTGATCTCATAAATGTATTTGCCCGTATCGATCGGGTCTTTCATGAGAACGGTCTCAACGTTGTTCGACAATTTGGCTCGGTTCAAGCGATACAATTCCGGGTCGACGGCGATGACGCGTTTCGCGCCACGCACCCAGGCGAGCTTTTGTGTCATTAGTCCGACCGGTCCCGAACCGAGGACGACGACCGTGTCGCCGGCTTTCATCCCGGAACTGTCCAAACTCCACCAAGCGGTCGGGATGACGTCGGAGAGGAAGAGGAGTGCTTCGTCGTCGAGTTCGCACGATTCAGGAATGACGAGCGGCATGAAGTTGCCGTAAGGCACTTTCAAATATTCGGCCTGCCCCCCAGGATGGTTCCCGAACTGCTCGGTGAATCCGAAATAGCCGCCCGCGTCCGTATGCGGGGCGTGGTTCGAATTGTCACACTGACTCTCCATCTCGTTCTCACAATAGAAACAATGGCCGCACGAGACGTTGAACGGTAAGACGACCCGGTCGCCTTTTTTCACTTTCGTCACGTCAGGTCCGACTTCCTCGACGATGCCCATCGGTTCGTGCCCGATGACGTAGCCATGTCGGGTCGGCATGTTGCCTAAGTAGATGTGCAAATCTGATCCGCAGATGGCCGTTGAGGTGATTTTGACGATAATCTCTTCCCGATTCTCAATCTCTGGGTCTTTCACGTCTTTCACTTCGATGTTCTTTGCTCCTTGATAGGTTACAGCACGCATATGTTCACTTCCTCCTTTTTTTGAAAACAGGTAAGTTACAACAAGAGTACTCTACCCGTTTCACACGCATGCGAATCCGGGTTTTGGGGAAAATAGGAAAAGGGGTTCACTGAGGAGCCCCGGTCCCAGTAACGTCGATGACGACGATCTCCGGTGGGTTGAATACGCGCGGCACGCTGACGCTATAGTTGAAGCCGCGCCCGATGACGTGGGTGAACGACTCGTGTTCGTACAGGCCGCCGGCATACTTCGGGAAGAAGCCCTGGTCCGGCGCGTACAGTCCGTTCAATAGATAGGGAATGCGGACCTGACCGCCGTGGGCGTGACCCGACAAGACGAGGTCGAACGGTAAGGCGGCGTATGTCTCGACTTGTTCGGCCCGGTGTGACAAGAGCAGGCTGAATGTCGTCTCGGTGTCGACATCGCCGAGCGAGGTCAAAGCCGTCTCTTCCCAGCTCGCCTGAATATTTTCGGTATACGTCCGGAGCGGGTCTTCGAGCCCACCGACGAGGAGATCGACCCCGTTGACGTTGACTGAGGCCGTCTCATTCTCGAGCACCGTCACGCCGTAGGAGCGGAACACGTCTTTGACGTCGTGACGGACAAAGTCGTCAGAGCCGTCAATCTCGTGGTTGCCGGTCACGAAATACATCGGCGCGATGCCCTGCAGCCCTTCAATCAATTCGAAGGAGGCATCGGGTGAGCGGAAGCGGTCGAGGATATCGCCGGGAAGGGCGATCAAATCCGGTTCCTGTTCCCGCACTTTGTCGATTAAGACGCGTTGGTCGTCCCCGTACGAATAGCCGTGCAAATCGGACAATAGGACGACCCGGAACGATTGTCCCGACGCGAGCTTGTCCGACTCGATCGCGTAGTTCCGGACGGTCAGTCCGTTATAGAAAGCGGCGAGGAGGAATGCGACTCCGACGCCGATCGTCACATATTTACGTTTGCCTTTGAACATCGTCCGCCTCCTCTCGATGAATCGTTCGTTTCTTCAGTTTACTCTGTTGATGCTCCGGACGCAAAAAAAGCCCGCTCGGAAGCGGGCCATCGAATTATGCTGCTTTGGCAGTCAACTTGACGTCGACGTTGCCGCGTATCGCTTTCGAGTACGGGCAAACTTGGTGTGCCGCTTCGACGAGACGTTCCGCCGTCGCTTGATCGACACCTTTGATTTCGACTTCGAGTTCGACCGAGATGAAGAAACCTTCATCGTCTTGGTTGAGCGTCACGTGTCCTGTGACGTTCGTGCCGTCTGTTTTAATACGTTCTTTGCCGATGACGAGGTTCAAGGCGCTACCGAAACATGCCGCGTAACCTGCTGCGAAGAGTTGCTCCGGGTTCGTCGCTTCGTCCGCGTGTTTTGAGCCAGGCATTGATACGTTCAAGTCGATGACGCCGTCCGTCGATGTGACGCGACCTTCGCGGCCACCGATTGCAGTTGCAGAAGCTGTGAATAATGGTTTCATGATTCAATTCCTCCATTTCGTTTTTAGGCAATTAAGTTGTGCACAATCTAATTATAGGGCAGTCAAACAGATAAGCAAATGATATGCTTGTCCTAAGACTATAGCCGGAGGAAATTTTATGAAAAGTTCATTAACATTAGAGCATCAGATCTGTTTTCAGCTCTATACCGCTTCAAAAGAGCTTACAAGACTATATCGCCCAATTTTGGCGCCGTTAAACCTGACATATAGCCAGTACTTGGTCATGCTCGTCTTGTGGGAAGAGGACAATATCGATTTGAAACAGCTCGGGGAGCGACTCACGCTCGATTCGGGCACGTTGTCACCGCTCGTCAAGCGGCTCATGCAACTCGATTACGTGGAGAAAGTGCGGGCGACCGACGACGAGCGTCGTGTCCTCTTGTCACTCACGCCGTCCGGGAGCGCACTGCGTGAGCAGGCCGAAGAGGTACCGCTCAAAGTGAGTGGTATGCTGAATATAGATCAAGCGACGTATATCGCTTATATGGAGATGCTCATCGATATCAAGGTGCGTTTGCGAGCATTCGGTGAGCGAGAGGAGTAGGTTTTCGAAAGGAGACGCGATGTTTCGTAAACTAGTGATTTTATTGCTCGCAATCGGCATGTATGCGGCCTGGAAATTTGAAGTGCCGAACGTGTCGGCGCCGACGAGCATTCAAGTGAAGTCGACGGAAGTGGCGGAGGAGCAGCAAGAACGCTCGACCGACGCCCCGCGCTTCACGAGCCAATATGCCGGGCACGACTGGTACTTGCTCGAGAAGAGCGGCGACCGTAGCCTCGAGTTGATCGATGCTGACGGATCGAAGCAAGGCCAGTATCAGTTCGAGACGGGCAGTATCTTTGAAGGGCTCATCGTGGGCGAAACGACACGACAACAAGTCGAGCAAATCGGTTTCGATGAGGTCAAGTCATACAATAAAGGATTGAAACGCTATTTGATTCCGGACGACCCGTCGTTCAACGTCTATTCGATTGATGATGACTACGTGACGCTGTTCTTCGATCAGCACGACGAAGACAAGCTGAAAGCCGTGCTCACGGTAGACCGGGACGTCGAGGAGTCGAGTGACGGCTATTACGGTGACGTATCGGAAGACAATCTCGTCGCGAACGAACAATTGATGCGGATGCTCATGAACTGGGACCGCCAGAAGTTCGGACTGTCAGCACTCGCTGACTATGAGCCGTTGTTACCGGTCGTGCGCGCCCATAGTGAGAACATGGCCCGGAACAACTTCTTCAGCCATACCGACCCCGAGGGCCGCGACCCGTTCGAGCGGATGAACGAGGCCGGTATCGCTTACTCCCTCGCCGGCGAGAACTTGGCGATGGGGCAGATGAGCGTCTTTCACGCCCACTGGGGTCTGATGAATTCTCTCGGCCACCGGGAGAACATCTTGAAAGATGGCTTCACGCACGTGTCGGTCGGTCTCGTCTACAATGAGGAGTCGAGCCCGTTCTACACGATCAATTTCATCACACCACGCTAATAAAAAAGGATGGCCTGCCGGATTGCGGCGGACCATCCTTTTACTTATAAGAGACGTTTGACGGCCGTCTCGATTTCATCCGGCGTCGTTTGCGGCGAGAACCGTTCGATGACATTGCCGTTCCGGTCGACGAGGAACTTCGTGAAGTTCCACTTGATTGTCTTCGAACCGAGCAGGCCGGGTGCTTCTTTCGATAAGTATTGAAAGAGTGGGTGGGCGTCTTTGCCGTTCACGTCTACTTTGGCGAACATCGGGAACGTCACGCCGTAGTTCAATTGACAGAACTCGCTGATTTCCTCGTTTGACCCCGGGTCTTGATTGCCGAACTGGTTGCATGGGAAGCCGAGGATATGGAACCCTTGGCCCTGATAACGTTCATATAATTTCTCGAGCCCGTCGAGTTGCGGGGTGAAGCCGCACTTGCTCGCCGTGTTGACGATTAATAGGACGTCACCTTCGTATTTGGATAGCGGTTGGAGCTTGCCGCTCATGTCGGCTGCTTCGTATTGATAGATCATGTTGATTCCCCCTTTTTCTTTTCATTATAACAAGCAGCAATTCAAGTCACGACTTTAAATCGGTTGCTCGCAATCAAATTGTCATAAAATTATGAAGTCGTTGTTACAATGAAACGTGATGGACGGCGTATAATGAGACTCATTGTAGAAAGGAAAGGTGTCATGTACATATTAAAAAATGAATTTATATGGATCGCTTTGATCCTGCTTGGCTTATTCTTATCGAGCGCGACCCCATACTCTGACCAGAGCATCGTCTCACCGCTCGAACGTATCAATTGGACGTGGGCCGAGCCAGTCCTCTCGACCATTGACTTCGAGTATGCCGGGGGACCGGTGTCGCTCGAAGCGAAAGGGAGCGTCGGTCTCATCGAATTCTTGATTCGGAAAGCGGCGCATTTCACCGTCTTCTTCGCACTCGGGGCACTTCTCGTCAAAGCGGTGTCGCGCACACAACTTCATGCAGTGCTGACGCTCTTGTTCGCCTGGGCGCTCGCGAACACGGTCGCCATCTTTGATGAGTTCCATCAAAGTTTGACGCCGGAGCGGACACCGCTCATCCAAGACGTCATGCTCGACAGTTTTGGTGCCGCCTGTGGCATCCTCTTGATTGGCGGGTTTCTGCTGTTCAAACAAGGGCGTCATAAACGGTCACGATCGGGGTTCGTGACTCCGAGGTGGTGAAAAAATCGTATAGGTAGTTATTTGAAAAGCGCTTTCATGAAGGGCTTTTCTTTTTGATTTATAACGTTTGTGTGACAAGCAAAATTGCAAAAGCCCTTTATACCCCCATTTTTTAACGGATAAAACCTAAAACAGGTCAATGTAACGGGAATGAAATATAAGTGTAAAATAACTTTAGGTTTAGATTGCTATAATGAGTCTCAGAGCGATATCGAATTTCGCCTATTAATTTATAATTTATGCGATCTATATTATATAGAAATTCAGAGAACTCAGCGGAGGGAAGCACATTGGTTAACTTGAAGAAACTTGCAGCAACCGTCACTTTAGGAGCTATTCTCATTAGCGGCACGACACCTGGCTATGCAGCGTCATTGACGGACAAGCAAAAAAAGGTGCAGCAGCAACAACAACAGAATAACAGTGAACAGAGCAAAGCGAACGCCTCAATCAAAAAACGTGAACAGGCGATCAGCAAAGAGCAGCAAGAAATCAACAAGTTAGACGCTGAACTCCAAGACGTCATCAACGACGTCGCGCAAAAGAAAGCTGAGATTCGTGCGACACAACAAAAAATTGCAGCCCTCCAAAAGCAGATTAAACAATATGAAGCAAAAATGAAGGCGCAAGAAGAGCTCATGAAAGAGCGCATGGCCACGATGCAAAAAAATGGCGGCGGCTCGATCGACTGGGCAGAGTTCATCTTCGGATCGAAAGACTTCGGTGACTTGCTTACTCGCATGATCACGGCGGGTACGATTCAAGAGAACGACAAACAAATCTTCGAAGAGTATCAAGCGACGAAAGAAAAATTGGCTGCAGCGCAAGCTGAATTAAAAGCCGAGCGCGATGCTCTCGTGAAACAAAAAGAAGAACTCGAACAACGTCAAAAGACGCTCAATCAAAAAATGAAAGAGCGCGCAGCGAAGATTAAGAAACTCAACGCTGAGAAAGTGAAGTTCGAATCGAAATTGATGAGCCTCCAAGAAATGGAGTCGACACTCAAAGCACAAGAGAAAGCCATCAAGGCTGAAATGGAAGCGCAGCGTCGTGCGGCTGAAGAAGCGAAACGTGCGGCAGCGGCAGCAGCGGCTGCGAAGAAACAACAAGCATCAAACACAGGCTCTAGCGCGGCAAGCACACCGACAGCTTCGGCAGCGGCATCTGTGCCAGCGAGCGGCGGTATGTTCCAACGTCCGGCAAACGGTCGTCTCTCACAAGGATGGGGTGCGGCAAGCGGTGCGAACGGCTACTCGTTCCACAACGGACTTGATATCGCAGCACCGGTCGGCACACCGATCAACGCAGCACAAACAGGTACGGTCACGACAGCTGGATGGGGTGGCGCTTACGGGAACCACGTTATCATCACGCACGTCTTGAACGGTCAAGTTTGGACGACAGTCTACGCACACATGAGCTCGGTATCGGTATCGGCCGGCCAACGTGTGACACAAGGTCAAAACATCGGAGCGATGGGTAGCACAGGGAACTCGACTGGCTCACACTTGCACTTCGAAATCCACCGTGGCGGTTACTCGTACTCATCTTCGAGCGCGGGCAGCACGGTCAACCCAGCTTCATTCTTCTAAGCCTATACAAAAAGTGATCGACGAACGCGTCGATCACTTTTTTGTTGCCTTATACGCGATAAAGGTCAAGAGCGCGGCACTGATGACGCTCAGCCAGAGCGTGTCCCAGTTCGGGTCGTCGAGCATGCTCTGGCCTCCGAGAAACACCATATGGCCGAGCACAGCGAACGTAACGACCGTCAAGGCGGTCAACCGTACCCGGCGCGGGATGCGGAGCCACCAACCGAATAATCTGTTCATCAAAAATCGCCTCCACCTACAGTATAGGGGAGGCGCATCAAATCAGCTAGGCAATCGAATCCACGCCGAGGTGAAGATTTTTTGATAGCCGACTTCTTTGTAAATCTTGTTCGATGTCGGGTTGCTCAAATCCGTATAGAGCGTACAATATTGTTTCGACGTCAAGAGCTCCCGGCTCAGCTCGGCGACGAGCGAGCGGGCATAGCCGCGCTTGCGCAACGCTTTTGGCGTGTAGACGAACGAGACGGTGACGCCGTTCGCGGTCTCGCGCGATTTCTTCGCGCACGAGACGACCTTGCCGTCGACTTCCCAGACGTACACTTCTTGATTCTCGAGCATCGTCGCAATTTTTTGTGTCGCGTTTGCCTTCGACGAGACCGGTAAACCGGTATCCTTTTCGAACGCGCTATACGCCTTCACGAGGAATGCCTCATCGTCCTCGGTAGCCCGTCGCATCGACCCTTCCGACAGCGGAATGTCGTTGACACGATCAAGACGATATAGGCCTTGCTCCATGAAGACTTTCGGCTCTCGCGCCGTCAGGATGTACCAGAGTGTGTAGAAATTCATCGCTAGATCAGCTTGCGAGACGACCTCGGTGAATGGGATATCACCATTTAATAGTTTAGGCACGAGCAGACGAAGGACGTCATCCTCTCGCTCATGCTTCACGAGCACATAGTTGAGCGGATGGGGCGGAGTCACTTGCAGGATCGCGAGCACATCACCGTCATCTTCGACGGTGAGTTGATGATACGACTCGTATCGGCCTTGTTTGATGGCATCGAGCACGCCAATCATCAAGCTGTTCTCGGCCTCATGTTCGAGCAGGTGGGGCATGACACGTTCTTCAAATCCGGATAGGTCGTTCCAACGAATCAGTTCCATATGAACACCCTTTCATCGTATGTATACGAAACGGGCAAACCTGATGGCTTGCCCGTTTTTTTCAGTGTGCCCGGCATGGGCGTAATCTATAGGGTGCAAGTCCCGAACTGTGAAGGCAGAAGTAATAGTTAGCCAAGCGCAAGGGT
>NZ_JACSLS010000019.1:0-22417 GCF_018618235.1 Exiguobacterium sp. s26
ATCGGATGAGAAACCGGAAATCATTGTTTTCGGCAGAAGTGTAAAAGGCAAACGAGCAAAAAGTGTCAAAATCAACTTGACGTCTACACCACGTAAAACTTCTGCGATTGACCAAA
Organism: Exiguobacterium sp. s26; assembly: GCF_018618235.1. Lineage (NCBI taxonomy): Bacteria > Bacillati > Bacillota > Bacilli > Caryophanales > Exiguobacterium > Exiguobacterium sp. s26. The sequence continues at coordinate 117 of NZ_JACSLS010000019.1, forward strand.
TAAAACTTACTTTGTCTTGAAAGTTAATCATTTTAAATACCTCATTCTATATTTATTAAGAATCTGTCGTTTATAAATCTATTGTTTTCTATTTTTCTAGCAGATTATTTACACTAATTATAGTTCAAGAGCTTTTTTTTGTAGACCCCATACCATCATCCTTTGCATTATTTTGTAAAAATCTTTGTTCAACGTTATAAAAGAAATGAGCATCGTGTCCTATTTGGACGATGCTCATTTAGATAATTAATATTGGCATAATTCATTATACGTTGCTTCACTAATCTCGTCGTACCCATATTCACAAAAGTACTCATATGCATCTTCACGACTGTCTCGATACTCTGTTAAATTAAAGATTTCTTCTCCCAACTCTTCGTTTCTCTCTCGGAGATGCTCTAATTCTTCAACCATTTCTAGATACTCTTGATATTGTTCTTCCTGATATTCAGACGATTTCGCTCGTTCCTCCATACCAAACTCTGATTTTTCAGCAACGTGATTCGCATTGACTCCAAATTTATCAATTCCATTGCAACTTCCTAACAAAAAAAACTTACTAATATATTATTTTTGAAGTATTTTATTGTTATTAGTGACAGAATAGTCATTTTCAATAAGATTTTCAAAATTAAATATTTTTTGAGTATCAAATTGAATAAAAATCCGATTTCTTAATTCTTGATTGATTTCATTTTCACTTTGAATGAGCAACTTATCTTTCCACTGATTCTGTTTGTTAAGCATTTTGTGGATGAACTTATTTAAGGATTTTTTATCGTGCTCATACGCATATATAATAACATTGCTTGAAGAATCATTTTCAAGATTTTCTATAATTTTTTGCCACCAATACTTATCCGATTCTCCCAAAGACATTCCAAATACTATTATTAAATTACTTTCCTTTAATAATTTTGTGGCTTTTTCAAGTCGTAAAGTTGAGGCTTTTTCATTAGACTTTGTTTTGATAAGCATCATTTGCAAATCTTCATCTGTTGAATAAACTCCACATAATTGTGATTCGTCATTTACTCCCATTAATGTTTGCGTTTGAGAATAACCATGAATATGAATAGGTTCACTTATTTTGATACTAGAATTAGGATTTTTTCTAATCCAATTCATAACCATATCTTCAAAAATTTTCGTATAATTAAAAACAATAAAATTTCTTTCTTGATTTTGATTATTAGTTTTTTTATAAATTTCATTCAAAAGGATTTGATCTCTTTCATCCAATTTAATTGGGTGAAGAATTGATTCTTGAAAAACTTCATTTGATTTAAATGTAAATTTATCTAAATTAAGTGATATTAATTGGTCATCGATAAAATTTGTAAATTCATCTACGAATTCTTCAAAATCTTCAATAAAACTGTTCAAATTATCCTTATCATTAATCTTGTCAACGTATCTTCCAATGGCCATCTCGAAATCTGACCAATCAATTTTCGCTACGTTATTTTCTTGAGTCTCAAAACGTTCCTCTATTATAGATTTAAAAATTTCATTATTTAAATTTATATCGTTGCTGTTTTCCAAATAATCATAAAAATCAGAATATCTAGTCTTCAATCCAATATGAATATCCAAACCATTACCAATTAAATATGTAACTTTCATAGATCACATGCCAACTCTCTATATTTTTTAGGTGAAAAGCAGATAAGTAAATTTTATTGTAGGTAAAATCAAACATGAGAAAATACATTTATTCCCTCTCTATTTTTTCATGTTTCAACTAATTTATCAATAAACATAATAAAAGAAACCATCCACCAGCTTTCGCTGATGAATGGTCTCCATTAGAACGTATGACTTACATCATTCCGCCCATTCCACCCATGCCGCCCATGTCAGGCATGCCGCCGCCAGCGCCTGCTGGTTCTGGCTTGTCTGCGATGACCGCTTCCGTTGTGAGGAACATAGCTGAGACAGATGCTGCGTTTTGAAGCGCTGAACGCGTCACTTTCGCCGGGTCGACGATTCCGTGTGCAATCATGTCGACGTACTCGCCAGTCGCGGCGTTGTAACCGATGCCGACCGATTCGTTCTTGAGCTTCTCGACGATGACCGAGCCTTCTTCACCCGCGTTTTCCGCGATTTGACGGACCGGTGACTCAAGGGCACGGAGGACGAGTTTCACACCTGTCGCCTCATCCGCTGTCACTTCGGAAAGAAGTGCACGAACGGCTGGGATGACGTTGATGAACGCCGTACCACCACCTGCGACGATGCCTTCTTCGACGGCTGCGCGTGTCGCGTTGAGCGCGTCTTCGATGCGGAGCTTACGTTCTTTAAGCTCTGTCTCTGTTGCTGCGCCAACTTTAACGACAGCTACGCCACCAGCAAGTTTCGCGAGACGCTCTTGGAGTTTCTCACGGTCGAAGTCAGACGATGTCTCTTCGATTTGGTTGCGGATCGTTTGCACGCGTGCTTTGATCGTTGCTTCGTCTCCAGCACCTTCGACGATTGTTGTCGTGTCTTTCGTGACGACGACTTTCGATGCGCGTCCGAGCTGGTTCAATGATGCCGACTTGAGCTCGAGGCCTAGGTCTTCCGTGATGACTTGGCCGCCTGTGAGCGTCGCGAGGTCTTCGAGCATCGCTTTACGACGATCGCCGAATCCTGGTGCCTTGACCGCGACCGCGTTGAACGTACCACGGAGCTTGTTCAAGACGAGTGTCGCGAGTGCATCGCCTTCGATGTCTTCAGCGACAATCAAGATCGGTTTCCCTTGTTGTACGACTTGCTCGAGCACTGGGATGATTTCTTGGATGTTCGAGATCTTCTTATCCGTGATCAAGATGAACGGGTTGTCGAGCACCGCTTCCATCTTGTCTGAATCTGAGATCATGTATGGTGATAAGTAACCACGGTCGAACTGCATCCCTTCGACGACGTCGAGTTCAGTCGTGAAACCGCGTGACTCTTCAATCGTGATGACGCCGTCGTTGCCGACGCGCTCCATCGCTTCCGCGATCAACTCGCCGACTTCTTCGTCCGCTGCCGAGATGGCCGCGACTTGGGCGATTGCTTCTTTCGACTCGATCGGTTTCGAGATGAGCTTGAGTTCTTCGAGTGCACGACGAACGGCTTTGTCGATCCCTTTACGGAGAATCATCGGGTTCGCGCCCGCTGTCACGTTTTTGAGACCTTCACGGATCATCGCTTGAGCGAGGACTGTCGCCGTTGTCGTACCGTCCCCTGCGACTTCGTTCGTCTTCGAGGCGACTTCGGCAACGAGCTTCGCGCCCATGTTTTCGAAGTGGTCTTCGAGTTCGATTTCTTTCGCGATGGTCACGCCGTCATTCGTGATGAGCGGTGAGCCGAACTTCTTCTCGAGGACGACGTTGCGTCCTTTCGGTCCGATTGTGACTTTTACCGCGTCAGCGAGTGCGTCGACACCGCGAAGCATCGCGTGACGTGCGTCTTCTGAGAATTTGATTTCTTTTGCCATTGTTCATTTCCCCCTAAAAAAGTTTTTGAAGAATGGTGAGTCTTAGCCTACGATTGCGAGAATGTCGCTCTCTCGAACGATTAAGTATTCTTTGCCTTCATGCTTCACTTCGGTACCCGCGTATTTTGAGTAGATGACCAGATCATTTTCTTTGACGTCGAGCGCGATCCGCTCACCTTGGTCCGTGACGCGGCCAGTACCGACTGCGAGGACGCGTCCTTGTTGCGGCTTCTCTTTCGCCGTGTCAGGAAGCACGATGCCTCCGATCGTCTTTTCTTCTTTCTCCACGACTTCGATGATGACGCGATCGCCTAGTGGTTTTAACATAGAAAAAACCTCCTCCGAATATGAATGATGTATCGTTGAATCGTAAGTTTTAGCACTCGTCAAAAAGGAGTGCTAACATTGATTAGTGTAGTATGAGACGCCTGAAAATGCAAGCGGGAACATCGAAAAAATGCTCCCACTCGCGGTCAAGAGACCTTATTTGTTACAATGGTTAAAAGGAACGTTGACTCTTAGGAATAAGGACGTGTTGAATTGGCTACACTAAACTCAAACCAATCGATAAATACCCGTTTTTCGATGGCGCCTAACATTCGGATTCGGCATATCATCCCGATTCTGCTATACGCGTTTGTTCAATTCTTTCCGGTATTGATTAGCGGAGTGCGTCCAGAATGGATCACGCCGACGGCAACCGGACTCTGGTTCGCCATCGGATTCAGCTTGACGATCGTCATCTCGCTCTTCCTGCTTCGTCCCGACTTGAAGCTGTATAAGCAACAAGGGATCCAGGCGAACTTGAACGACACGGTCAAATGGATCGGACTCGGAATTCTCATGCAGTACGGGCTCGTCATCGTCGCCAACTTGATTGAGACGTGGATCTCGGGTGATGTCATGGGGTCACAGAACACCGAGGAAATCGCGGATATCGTCCGTCTCGTCCCGGTTATGACGCTCTCAGTCGTCTTGCTAGGCCCAATCATGGAAGAGATTCTGTTCCGCCACATCTTGTTTGGTAACTTGAGCGCCCGCTTCGGGTTCTGGATCGCCTTCGCGGTTAGCTCGCTCTTGTTCGCGCTCATCCATGGTGACAACAAGATTCTTGTCTATGTCGCGATGAGCTTCGCCTTCACGGTCGCGTATGCCAAGACGCGTCGCTTGATTGTGCCGATCGCGATTCACGCGTTTAACAACGCGCTCGTCATGGTCGTATTATTCTTAATGTAGAAATGAGGTGGCATTGATGCCGCGACACTTAAAAGTTATGTTTTTGTTCAGTCTCTCTTTCGGGATTCTGTTCACCGTCCTCGCCTACTACTCGGTACAAGAGTACGGCTTCAGCTTCTGGACGTACTTCATCATCGCCGTAGCCGCGTATGACTTCTTCAAGGTGTATCAGATTTTGACGCTCGCCCGAAAAGCGAAAAAAGAAAAGACCGATAAATCGGCATAACGAAAAGACCAAGCGCGCAGCTTGGTCTTTTCTTATGGATCACTTTCTCCCAAACCAAGGATTCAAGATTGTAAAATAAAGGTATTAATCATTTATAGTAGTATAAAAATGGTAAAGGGAGCTGGTTGTATGTTTAAGAAGATGATGAATAAAGTAGCGGTCACAGTCCCACTCGAGGCGTCCAAACTTCAATCGTTCATAAGTCCAAAAATCCCCGAGCTGTCGGATGTGACCGTCGAGATCACAAACGGACAATTGATTTTAGCAGGGTCAAAGAAAGTCGGGGTCGCTTTCTTCTCGAAAGATGTTCGGATGAAACTGACATTGGTGCCAAAAGAGATTCACGGGCGGAAAATTGTGTTCACTGTCGTAAAGGTCGAGCCGACGGATAAAGAAATCTTCAACGACAAGTTTTTAAACCACTCGCCTTATATCACTTACGATGCTCGAACACTGACGCTCGACTTGAGTGCGATCGGCCCGCTCCAAAAAGTGAAAGTCGGCAACATCAAGTCACTTGCGTTAGAAGAAGGACGTGTCGTTTTAGTCATCGGCGCATGAACATCCGCTCTGACTCATCCTGGCTCTTTTTTGAAAAAGAAATCAATCTGCGTTATATTTGATAGGTTAACTATCAAATAAGGAGAGGTATGATGAAGAAAGCAATTCTCGCGATGGTCGCTTCCCTGTTTCTCGTCGCCTGCTCAAACGAAGACGACTTGTCTACATACGAAGAGTATGGCGTGCTCGAGGAGACGATTGAAATCGCACAGTATGAACCGAAAGTCGAGACGGACAACGACGGCAACCGCGTCATCTTGTTCTATGCAGGTGAACGTGTCGCCTATAAGAGCGTCTACGTGAAAGACGAGCGTCATTTGAAAGTCATCAGCACGGACGATGAGGCCCCGCTTTATAACGACACGCTATAAAACACAGCCCCCTTCGCGCGAAGAGGGCTGTTTTCAATTCTCGTAATGAATCTGTTGCTCATTTTGTAGTCGATACGTGATCAATCGCTCGCTGTCTAACGGTTCATGGAACAGCGACACGGCCGTGATTTGGTTATTGTCATACGTCCGATAATAATAGATGCCATCGTCGACGTTACAGCACGAGGAATAGATGGTGTACTCGTACGTCCCATCTTCCGCCTCGTTCAAGCCCCGCGTTTGCATCACCGTATCCAACAGTTTGAAAAATTGTCCGACCGCGGACGCCTCGGTCGGTTCACAGACCGAGTTGAATGTGGCGAACGTTGCCCGGACGAATCGCGATGTCGACGATAACTCACCCGGCAATCCCTGCCCGCCCAATCCGAGACAATAGGCATCGAGGTTCAATGTCGGTGCGAACGTATTGGCCGGCAGCTTCGTCGAGATGTGCCGATAATCGTTCAGATTGAATAGCTGATACTCGAACGACGGATTGTTCGTCAAGACCCCGACTGGATTGTCGTACACGCGCAACCCGTCCGCCATCGGCTCAACAACAATCGAGGTATCCTTGTCGGCGATCATCCAGTGCAGCGGGTGAAGCGGGAGCGCGTCGCTGAAATTGAGATTGATCAGATGAATCGTCGCCAGTCGCTCTTTCACTTCCTCGATTGTCGCGCACTGCCCGAGGATCCACGGGATGAACTCGAACGGGGAGACGTTGTCTCGTCCGTCGACTTTTGGCTTGAACACGGCATTCCCCGGGAAGTTCAACCCTGCCATGCTCAGTCCCTTCTCATTCGTCGCCTCGTAATAGAGAGGATAGTCTTCCACGACGGTCGCCATCCCGATCATCGCGTAATGGTTAACGTTCTCGCCCATCCGTCTGAAGTTAAACGGATAGTTTCGGGGCGTGATCGTCACTTGTTCGTGATAGGACACGTTCAAGTCTAAGTTTCTGCCGAAGTAGTGGGCGTGCGGAGCGTACGTGATTGCTGTACACATAACAAAACTCCTTCCGATCCAATGCAGACAATAACAGCACTCTTTGTCCTATTCACGTTTTCGTCTGACATCAACCATAAGAAAAAACGATGAGGCGTGTGCCACATCGTTCTTCATATTAATTCAGTTCGGTTTCGACCGTTGTGTCCGGCATGAAAAACCAAAGTCCCATCCCTTTTAATCCGAATACGAACGCCAACCCGTAATACATGAGTGCTTCGAGCGAGTAGGTCAACGTATCCATGAAGAACGAGACGAAGAGTACAATCATCAAGGCAACGGCGACACCTCGTAATGCCAGTTCACTAGATTCGCGTCCGATGACACGAGATGCTTCCTCACCAAGTGTCGCCACGACGTCACGGCGCCACGCATAAAACAGAGTCGCAGCCAGCGCCAAAGTCATATCTGGCACGTTACCATCTAAGACATCAAGGATGGTGAGCCCGACCATGATGAACATCCCGAGCTTCAATGCACCTTCATTTGTATAGGTCACTCGAGGTTTCAAGAACTTGTTCATAGGACGATGAACCCCACCGTCAACAGACCATATACGAAACCGAGCACGATCACACTGATGGCAATCGATTTATATTGCGGATACTTATGTAAGACGACCGCTCCGGCGATCACGTGAATAAACGCGACGATGAACGTCACAATCGCAAAACCCATTCGGTTGTTCCTCGCTTCCAAAAATAAATAATAGAAAATCATGGGAATTCATCCGTTTCCCGGTACAATAAAGACTGCATTCATTATATCAATTTTTGGAAAGAAGGCACATCACATCATGAATTATTCACGTACCGATTTATCGACAGAGGAAATGCTCCTCGTCAACAGCGAAGTCGAGAAAAAGAAACGCAGTCTCGTCGTCGCTTACTTGCTTTGGTTCTTCCTCGGCGCGTTAGGCGCACACCGCTTCTATTTCAAGAAAACAGGGACGGGCATCGCCATGCTCTTGATGGTCGTTTTGACGATTGGTTTCGGCGCTATCATCACAGGCATTTGGGCGCTCGTCGACGCGTTCCTCATGCCAGGCTGGCAACAACGCGAAGTCGAAGCAATCGAACGCGAGACGATTGAGTCGTTGAAAACACGCTCTGAGCGTCAAGCTGCCTTTTAACGACCAGACGGTCACGCCAACGCGTGACCGTCTTTTCTGTTAGAAACTATTCTCTTTCAAGTAGAACGCGAAGTTCCGGTGCTTCCGTTCTTTCGTCGCGTAATGAATCCATAGCCACGCGAGCGACTCGAGCTCCCGCGCCAGTTTCAAGTGCCGGAGCGTATGGGCATCGAAGCCGATTTTCGAGGCAAGGTCTTGAACGGCTCGCACCGACTCTTGCTCGTCACCGGCGATGAACATCATCGACATGTTCGGGTTCTCCAAGTTCTCGACACCGGTCTGATTGAACGCCTTGACGATGCGGACGTGCGGCGCAAGTTCCTGCAGATGCTCGGCCCCTGATTTCCCTTCCGGCCGCTCGATGGAATCGAACTCTTTGGCAATCGGATTCGTCACATCGATGACAATTTTGTCGTCCAAGTCCCGGAGCGATTGAATCAAATCGACGGCCGCCGCGAACGGTGTCGTCAATAAGAGAATCTGTGCGTTCGACGCCACTTCTTGGAGCGACATCGTCCCCTCGCGCTCCGAGCGCGTCCCGTATAACACTTCATAGCCGACGTCCTCGAACTTGCGCCCGAGCGTCCGGCCGACTTTCCCTGCACCTAAAATACCAATCTTCATATATTCCGACTCCCCTTCACAGTTCTTCCTCTGCATGCCGTAGCCTTTCTCTTACCCCTTCCCCGGCTTCAGACGAAGAAAAACCTGTGTGCATTGTACGCTTGTCGCCAATTTATATGGTAAAATTTTCATATCATAGTTGAGATGGGAGCCACGCTTATGCAACGTCCGCTTCGCAAATCCGCCACGAACCGCTCACTCTTCGGTGTCTGCGGCGGCATCGCTGAATACTTCGATTTGTCCCCGCTCGGTGTTCGTCTGCTCTTTTTAATCGTACCGGGGAACATCCTCATCTATATGGTTCTCGCCAACTCGATGAGGGACGCCCCACGCTATCTATAAAAAAACTCGGAAGCCGCGGCTCCCGAGTTATTTTTATGCGTTGACTTTATCTTTCATCGCTGCGAGCGCCCCGCTGTTGATGAAGTGCCATGGCTTGTTGTAATGCGGTTGGAAGAAGAAGTCGACGTAAGCGAGCTCTTCGACCGTCATCTCGTTTTGGATCGCGAGCGACAACGTGTTGACCGCTTGCGTCATATCCGCTTTCGAGAGGACTTGTCCACCGACGACGCGATGAGTGCCGACTTCATAGACGAGTTTGAACTCGACTTTTTCCGCCGTCGGCATGAACTCCGGACGGTACGCATCTTCAATCACGACGCTCTCGACGTCAAGACCGAACAGGCCGGCCGCTTCTTCTGTGAGACCTGATGAGGCGATGTTCCAATCATACAGGCGAAGACCTGACGTTCCTTGCGTCCCTTGATAACGGACACGCGGTGCAATCAAGTTCTCTGCGACGAGCGTTCCCATGCGGACGGCGTTCGTCGCGAGCGGGATGTAGGCGTGTGTGCGCGCCGGGTTGTAATAGACGGCACAGCTGTCACCAGCCGCGAAGACGTCCGGGTTGCTCGTGCGCATATATTCGTCGACGATAATGGCGCCGTTGCCGAGCATGTCGACTTGGCCTTGAAGGAGTCCCGTGTTCGGGCGGAAGCCGACACAGAGGATGACGAGGTCGGCCTCGAACTCACCTTTATCGGTCACGACGTGTGTGACGTTCCCTTCAGTTCCACGGAATGCTTCGACCGTCTGGCCGAGCTCGAGGTCGATGCCGCGTGACGTCATGTCTGCCTCGAGTTGGTCTGTGAACGACTTGTCGAGGTACTTGTTCAAGATACGGTCGGCGCTATCGATGAACGTGACGTGTTTGCCGTACACTTCGAACGCTTCGACGAGCTCGACGCCGATATAGCCGGCACCGATGACGGCGATGTTCGTCGCGTCTTTTGCCCGCTCGATGATGCGTTGGGCGTGGCCATAGTTTTTGCAGAGCTCAATCCCAGTCATCTCGATGCCAGGAAGCGTCGGGACGATCGGCCATGAACCAGTCGTGACGATCAAACGGTCGAACGTGTCATAGACGTCTTCTCCCGTGTCTAGGTTTTTCGCATGGACCGTCTTCGCTTCCGTGTCGATGTTCAACACGTCGTGCTTCATGCGCATCGTCGCACCGAGTTCTTCGAGCTCGGTCGGTGACGCGTAGAAGAGCTCTTCAGCACGTTTGACGACACCGCCAACGTGGAGGGCGATCCCACACGAGAGGAAGCTGACGTTGTCGTTGCGCTCATATACCGTGATGTCGAGATTGTCGTGCTTGGCGAGTAATCCTTTGACGGCTGCTGTTCCTGCGTGTGTACATCCGATGACTGCGATTTTCATATGGTTGTCTCTCCTTTGAGTGTTAGGCAAGTTAGTATTTGTGATAAATATCACATTTACTTTCTGAACTTAGTGTACTATTTCACAAGAAGGTTTGACAATCCCTTTGCTCACTTTTTCACGTAAATATGTCGAAAGTTTGAACACCCACTGTGACAACAAAAAAGCACCGTCCCGTTAAGGAACGATGCTCACTTCTCATTCATTTGTTTCATCAAATCCATCTGCTCTTTCACCATCGCCTCTTTCTCACGACGGAGCACGCCCCGGTACGTGATGCGTGAAATCGATAAGCTGATTTCATACAAGAAGAAGAGCGGCAATGACACCATGAGATGCGACGTCAAATCCGGCGGCGTGATGAACGCGGCGATGACGAACAAGGCGAAGTACGCATACTTCCGAATTTTTGATAAGAAGTACGGCGTCACGACACCGATGCGCGTCAAGAACATCGTCACGACCGGCAACTGGAACAACAGTCCGAATGGGATGGTCAGTTGCAGCAAGAACGTGAAGTAGTTCGACGCCCCGATGATTTGCGTTAGCCCGAGGTCTTGCCCGAGGTCCGTCGAGATATCGAGGACGAGCGGGAACAACCAATAATAGGCGAACGCGAGACCGATCAGGAACAAGATGAAGATGATCGGGATATAGGCGAGCGTCGCTTTCCGCTCGTTCGGATGCAGACCAGGTGCGACGAACGCCCACAGTTGATACAGTAGAAACGGACCGGATGCGACGAGCCCGATGACGAGCGCCAAGTTCAAGTAAATCATGAGCGGGTCCGCGACCCCAAAGGCGTTCAGTTCGAGCCCTCGTTCGACGAGGTCCGCCTGCAGATAGGCGAGCACGTATTTGACACTCGGCAAAGCGATCAAAAAGAAGGCAAAGACGACAAATGCCGACAGCATCAGTCGTCTCCGCAGCTCTGTCAAGTGATCGGACAGCGCCCGCTCTTGATCAGGTTGATGATTCATGATTACTGCTCTTTCTTCTCAAGTTCTTTCTTATCTTTCTCGTCATGTTCGTTCATCATGCCGTTCGTGGCATTTTTGAACTCACGGAGCGTTTGACCAGCGGCGCGTCCGAATTCAGGCAATTTCTTCGGCCCGAAGATGATGAGCGCGACGATGGCGATAATGAAGATACTTGCGCCTCCTGGAATACCGACGACGAGCAACGATGATAGTAATTCCATTATTGATGGACCCCCTCAGCAGATGGATAGTGTTGCATAAAGTAAATGAGCGACTGGAGTTCGATCGACAAGTCGATGTGATGGACGCGGACCGTGTCCGGCACCGTAAGACGGGCCGGCGTGAAGTTCAAGATGCCTTTGATGCCGAAGCGGACCAAGTCATCCGCGACAGGCTGCGCATAGGTAGACGGCACCGTTAAGATGGCGACGTCAATCTTGTTTTGTTTCATGATCTGTTCCATCTCATCCACGTGATGAATCGGGACACCGGACATCGTCGTGCCGACTTTTGTCTCGTCTGCGTCGAACCCGACGACGATATGTGTGTTATTGTTTTTAAGGAAGTTATAGTTGACGAAAGCTGTCCCAAGATGACCAACCCCGACTAAGGCGACGTTCGTAATCTCGTCCTGATTCAGTGTCTTACGGAAAAAGTCTAACAGATACTGTACGTTATAGCCATATCCCTTTTTACCGAGCGCACCGAAGTACGAGAAATCGCGACGGATCGTGGCCGAATCGACCTTGACCGCCTCGCTCAGTTCAGCAGAAGAGACACGCTGTTTTCCTGATGAATGTAGGCTTTGGATAAACCGATAGTATAGTGGCAACCGTTTGGCTGTCGCTTGCGGAATCTTTGGTTCGTTTTGACTCAACGGAAAGAGCCTCCTTTTTACGACGCGTTTCAAACGAATCTAATTTCATACACCTTGATTGTAAACGAATTCACATGACCACTCAATGAATATACCTGAAAAGGGGAAGAAATAAAGTATACTAAATAGAGAGAAAGGGGTTTTTTCACTTGATCCTACTGCAAGTCAATAACTTATCGAAATCATTCGGCGTCGAGCCGATTTTAGAGAACGTCAAACTCGAAATTCAAGAAGGCGAACGCGTCGCGCTTGTCGGCCGTAACGGTGCCGGCAAGTCGACATTGCTCAAAGTCATCGCCGGGGAATACAACTACGACTCGGGCGACATCATGAAGCCAAAAGACGTCACCATCGGCTACCTGGCCCAAGATTCAGGACTCGAATCCAACGAGACAATTTGGAATGAGATGCTCAATGTCTTCACCGATTTAATCGAACAAGAAAAGACGCTGCGCCGCATGGAGCAAGACATGGGTTCAGAGCGCATTTTGAACGACCCGGCCGCCTATGAGCGCCTGCTGTCGTCTTACGATGAAGAACAGCATACGTTCAAAGACCGCGGCGGCTATCAATACGAGGCAACGATTCGCTCCGTTCTTCACGGGATGCGTTTCTATCCGGACGATTTCGAACGCCGCATCGACACGCTCTCCGGCGGACAACGGACGCGCCTCGCCCTCGCGAAAATGCTGCTCCAAAGTCCGGACCTGCTCATCCTGGATGAGCCGACGAACCACTTGGACATTGAGACGCTCGGCTGGCTCGAGAAGTATTTGAGCGGCTATAAAGGCGCCGTCCTCATCGTCTCCCACGACCGCTACTTCCTCGACCGCGTCGTCTCGGTCGTCTATGAGCTGTCGCGTCACCGGAGTCGTCGCTTCGTCGGCAACTATACGAAGTATCTCGAGCAGAAGGCCGCGATCTACGAGCAAGAAAAGAAACAGTTCGAATCACAGCAAGAAGAGATCGCCAAAATGCAGGACTTCATCCAGCGCAACATCGCCCGGGCAACGACGACGAAGCGGGCCCAGAGTGTCCGCAAGCGTCTCGAGAAAGTCGACCGAATGGAAGCGCCGGACGGTGATGAGCGTAGTGCCGTCCTCTCGTTCTCGATTAAACGCCAAAGTGGGAACGACGTATTGAGCGGCAGCGACCTCGCCATCGGCTATGAGGAACCAATCGCCCAGCAGCTCCGCTTCCAACTGCAGCGCGGCGAATCGGTCGCCCTCGTCGGCCCGAACGGAGTCGGCAAATCGACGCTCTTGAAAGTGTTGACGAAACAACAGCCGGCCCTTACCGGTGACATCCGCTACGGTACCGGCGTCGAAATCGGCTACTACGACCAGGAGCAACAGAACTTGTCGGATGCCAACCGCGTCATCGACGAGATTTGGAACGATTGGCCGCTCATGCGCGAACAAGAAGTGCGGAGCCTGCTTGGACAGTTCCTGTTCAGCGGCGACGACGTCATGAAGCGCGTCCATGAACTGTCGGGTGGAGAGCGGGCCCGTTTGACGCTCGCGAAACTGAAGCTCGAGCAACCGAACTTGCTCATCCTGGATGAGCCGACGAACCACTTGGACCTCGACTCGAAGATGATTCTCGAGAACGCCCTCGTCGACTATCCGGGCACGATCCTATTCGTCTCGCACGACCGTTACTTCATCGACCGGCTCGCGACGCGCGTCTTAGAGATCACGCCGAACGGGATTGACGAGTACCTCGGCGATTACTCGTATTACGTCGAGAAGAAAGAAGAACTCGAAGAGCTGGCCCGACTCGCCCGCGAAGAGACGAAACAAGTCATCGTCAAGAAACAGCGCGCCGACAAGGAACAGCAACGCGAGGAACGCCGGATGAAACAACGGATCGAGGAAATCGAGCTCACGATCGAACAACACGAGGCCCGCCTCGAGGAGATTGAGCAACTGTTGTGTGAACCGGACGTCTTCAACGACTTCGCTCGGGCGCAAGAACTGTCGACCGAGTCCGACGCGACGAAAGAATCGATCACGGCACTGTACGCAGAATGGGAGGAGCTCCATTCATGATGCGATTCCGTGCGATGCGAATCGAATGGATGCACGCCTTTCTTACCGGTCTCGCCTATATCGTGCCGACGGGGACGGAATTCGTATCCGAGCTGATTCGCGGGGAACCGACGATCGTTCCGTCGTTCCTGTTTTATTTCCTGCCGGTCGTCATCGGCTTCATCATCCAGACGTGGAGCGGGATTGTGATCAGTTTGTTGAGCGGCCTGCTTATGAGCACGCTGTTCATCCGCCTCGTCGTTTGGCCGGTCGACGTGACCGTCCACAACTTTTACACCCCAGGCTCGGTGTGGGGACACTTCTATCAGTCGACTCTCCTCATGTGGGTGCTCGCCCTGATCGTCTTCATCGTGAGCTGGGTGAACATGTGGTACAAACAGAACAAACATCATCCGGACGTATAAAAAAGGGAAGCCGTCTCCAACGTGGAGACCGGCTTCCCTTTTAACAGTTAGAAATAACGTAGCGGCTGGAATCCGCGTGTATGGAAGTCGAGCTTGAGGCCGTCTTCCGTGATAAAGAACACGTACTCGTTCGTATCGACATCACGGACGAACACTTTATAAAACGTGAGTGTCTCCTCACGGTTCGTCACATACTTCGCCTCATGCGTCGAGATCACTTGCGCGAACAATTGCTCTTCGTCAAACTCGTTGACGATATCCTCGAACTTCGCCGCTTCTTCTTCGGTCGCTTCTCGTCCCGGCGCAATCTCGTAATATGCGTCGCTCGCTTTCGGCTGAACGCCGAGGTTGCGGTCGACGACGATGACGCTCTCGATATTTTGATCGTCTAAGCTCTTATAGCCGTACAACGTCTCGACGAGCGTGTTCTCACCCGTGACCCGGCCGATGCCTTCGAGCGATTCCGCTCCTGTGAGTGAAAGGACGCGTGTCGCTTCCGGCACGATTTCTTCTTGATAGGCGATATTATAGGCGCGGATAATCTCCCGTACTTGCAAAAACGTCGCGACGACGAGCAGTACGACCAGACCTCCAATAATGATGCGTTTCGTCATGTCTCTATTTCCCCCTAGACTGTCATGCTCTCTTCTAAGGATAACCCAGGAACCGCATTCATCGCCAGTGTATCGCGCTTTCCGCGCACATACGCGTGATGTGCCGCCACCCCGATCATACCAGCATTATCTCCGCATAGATCAAGTGGTGGGATGACGAGGCGGATGCCTTCGCGGTCCGTCGCTTCTTGAAGCGCAGTACGGAGTCCACGGTTGGCCGCGACGCCACCTGCGACGAGCAATTGTTTGGCTCCTTTTTCTTTTACGGCACGAATCGCTTTTTCGACGAGCACTTCGACGACGCTCGCTTGGAAGCTGGCCGCCAAGTTTTCAGGGATGACCGTCTCCCCACGCTGTTCGGCATTGTGGACGGCGTTGATAACTGACGACTTGAGCCCGCTGAAGCTGAAGTCAAAACTTCCTGCCTCGAGGCGAACCCGTGGGAACTTATACGTGTCTTCCCCGTTAGCCGCGAGACGGTCGATGGCCGGGCCGCCCGGGTAAGGCAGGCTGAGCGTTCGTGCGACTTTGTCGTACGCTTCTCCGGCCGCATCGTCACGCGTCTCACCGATGACTTCGAACACACCGTGCTCGGGCATATAGACGAGCTCTGTGTGTCCGCCTGAAACGACGAGACAGACGAGTGGGAACTCCATCTCCTCGACGAGTTCGTTCGCGTAAATATGTCCGGCGATATGGTGGACGCCGATGAGCGGTTTACTATGGGCGAACGCGAGCGCTTTGGCCGCACTGATGCCGACGAGCAGCGCCCCGACGAGACCAGGTCCTTGTGTGACCGCGACGGCGTCGACGTCTTGCATCGTCACGCCGGCTTCACTGAGGGCGTCATCGATGACGTACGTGATTCGTTCGACGTGGTGGCGCGAGGCGACCTCGGGCACGACCCCACCGAACCGTTTATGACTTTCAATCTGCGACGAGACGACGTTCGATAAGAGCGTCTTGCCGTCACGCACGAGCGCGACCGACGTCTCATCACAGCTCGACTCAATCGCGAGAATGAGCGATGTGTTCATTCTGATTCACTTCCTAACTTCGCCCAGTAGATATAGGCGTCTTCATTATTGTCTTGATAGTACCGTTTCCGGCGACCGGCGTTTTCAAAACCGAACTGTTCATACAGCTTTTGGGCACCGATATTCGAGACGCGCACTTCGAGCGTGAGCGCCGCCAATGACTTCGAGCGGGCGAATTCAACGAGTTGCGTCAACAGCAGATTGCCGATACCATGCCCACGATATTCCGGCAAGACGGCGATGTTCGTGATATGTCCTTCGTCCACGATTTGCCAGACACCGACAAATCCGACGACGCGGCGTTCATGGACGGCGACGAAATAGACGGCCTGCTCATTCTTGAGCATCTCGTTCATGAACGCTTCTTTCGTCCATGGGATGGCGAACGACGCTTCTTCGACTTTGGTCACTTCCTCGACATCGAGCCAGTTCATGCGCCGGATTTTAATGTCAGCCATGGTTTTGTCCCTCGAGCCATTTCGCTTCCGCTTCAGCAAGACGGAGATATTCAGGCTCAAACGCATGAACATCGTTCGTGACGTCACCTAACGCGACGAGATCGCTTGCCCGGCCATAGCTATGCGCGGCCGGTGCTTCGGTATAGTCGTAAGACGCGAGTACGTCACGGAACGGCTCGACATCACCGACGACGACGAACGGTCCTGTGATAGTGGCTTCAAGCCAAGCAGCGACCGATGCGTGACGGTCGGGCGTCACAGCCTCGTTCTGCTGATAGTGACCGATATACGCATTGCCACGACGGGCGTCGATGAGCGCAACGACCGGGAGCTCCGTATTCGGGGCCGCCGCCATGAGACGGAGCGCCGAGACCCCGACGAGCGGGAGTTGAAGCGTGTAGGCGAGCGTCTTCGCGGTCGTGACACCGATGCGGATACCCGTATACGATCCAGGCCCCGTCGTCACGACGATGCGCTCGAGCTCGGTCGGTGTCCATTTGACCGCGTTCATCAGTTGTTCAATCATCGGCATGAGCGTGACGGCATGGTTTTTCGAGACCATGACCGTCGCTTCGGCTTGGATTTGTCCATGTTCGCTCAAGGCGACAGACAAACGAGTCGTCGACGTGTCCATCATCAATTGCTTCATGCGAGCACCTCCTTCACGAGCGCATCATAGACGTCGCCGACGGGCGCGAACGTCAGTTGACGTTCCTCGTCCCCGATTCGCTCGATTGTGATGGCGAGCCGTTCCGTCGGAAGTGATGACTCGATCAAGTTCGACCATTCGACGATGGCGACACCATCGCCGTTGATGTATTCTTCGAGGCCGATATCGTCCCCCGTATCTTCGAGACGATAGACGTCCATATGGTAGAGCGGCAAGCGCCCTTGATATTGCTTCATGATCGTAAACGTCGGGCTGTTGACGTTGCGCGTCACACCGAGGCCTTTACCAAAGCCCTGGGTGAACGTCGTCTTACCGGCACCGAGGTCGCCGTTCAACGTTATGACCGTCCCGGCTTTGACAAGTGTGGCCAACTTCTCTGCCACTGCCTGCGTCTCAGCCGCAGAATGGGTAATCAATGTATACATGATGTTTCTCCTTTAGTCGATTCTAGCGATACGTACTCATTGTACACTCAATTTTACGCAAAAAAAAACACGAAACGTCATCGTTTCGCTATCTCATTTAAAAAATTGGTTGCGGGGGCTGGATTTGAACCAACGACCTTCGGGTTATGAGCCCGACGAGCTACCAGACTGCTCCACCCCGCGACGACATATGAAATTAAATAAAAATTGGTTGCGGGGGCCGGATTTGAACCGACGACCTTCGGGTTATGAGCCCGACGAGCTACCAGACTGCTCCACCCCGCGATGGTTTGAATTGTTTCGACATCCTCTATAATAAGTGAAGTAGTTATATAATGCAACCTTTTTCTTCATGTTTTTTCAGAATTGGAATCGGGAACATTTAAAAGAGTGCAATCTATAAGAGAAAAGGAGCGCGACCGTCATGTCGAAATGGGGTAATCGCTTTAAAAAATGGTTCTTTTCCGAACTGGACGCATCCGTCTATTTTCACACCGTCCCGTTCATTCCGAACGAGACCGTCCATGGAACGCTGCGGGTGTTGAACACCACTTCGCATGTCGTGCGCCTGCAAGAGTTGACGCTCAATTTTATGACGACGTTCAAAGATATCACGCTCGAAGGCAATGAATTCAATCGGGAGGCCGACTTGCAAGAAGTTCCAATCGCCCTATCGGCCGTGCTCGAACCAGGTGCTGAAGAACACATCCCGTTCACGTTCGATTTGACGATGTATGCCCCCTCCACCGCCGGAGCTCCATATAGCGTCGAAGCGACCGTTTGGGACACCGATGGAAAACGGGTCTGGTTCGATGTCATCGAGAAAGTCGAAGTCGAACCGCTCCCTGCCTTGAAACGATTATTGGAGGCGACTGAACACGCCGGGCTCGAGCTCATGTTCGTCCGTAACGTTATCGACCCGATCGGAGAAGAACGACCGTATCCGTTCGTCGAGAAGTATGGATTCAAACCGGTCGGTGACTGGGCCGACGAGTTCGAAGTCGTCAAATCGTTCTGGCGGGTCGACGAGGACGGGGTCGACGTCTATTACTGGCTCGACAATATCGAGAAGCAACGTACACTCGAGTCAATCGCCAATGACGTCACGATGCGCCATCGCTCGCTCACGTGGGACCAACTCGAACGCGAGCAAGACCGGCTCGGCCTCGGCATTCAAGAGACGTTACGTAGCCACCGTTCTTCATGAGCGGTGGTTTTCAATTGTCCAAACATCGTTACTCGTCGAGACGATCGTTTGGAACTTTTCGCGCTGCGGATGCATGAACAGCTCGTATTGGAGTCGACGCTCGTCGTGTGACGCCTTTAAGTACGCCACGTCCATTCCTCGTTGTTGGACGTCACGCACGGAACGTCGCGCAAACTCGGTGTCGCTATCGGTATATAGATAAACCGACACATCCCACCAATCAGATGCAAGAAACGCGACGCTCATGCCTTCGATGATCGTGATCTGCTTTGTCGGGTCGATCCATGTTCGTTCAAGGTATGGAACATCAATCGTATAGAAGCCGATGCCTTCACGTACCATGCGGACATCACGCTCAAGTGACAGCAAGTGATGTGCCGCCGGATGACAGGCTGTCATCTTGTAATGATGTGCCTGCCCGTCGATCGTGTAATCGAGCATAGCGCTCTTCCGTAACGTCGAGTCCGTAATATACGGGTCGGTGTTAATGTGGTTCACGTCCCCAAGACGCGCTCGTAAAGCGTCTGCAAATATCGTCTTCCCGGCACCCCCGTGTCCCGAGATGGCGATAATCGTGCGCTCCTCTCGTTCGGCCTGGGCAACCATCATATCAATCAATTCATTCATAATGCTCCCCCTTTTGGTACACTTCATATAGAAAGGAAGTGTACCAATCCGATGTCAACTTGTCCATTTTGTCATCCTCAACTTGACCCGTCTCAGACGATCGTCGCCGAGAATGAGACATGCTACTTCTTGATGCACGACCGTGAGCAGGACTTGCTCGTCGGCTCTGGCGTTATCGTCCCAAAACAACATCGGGCGACGACGTTCGATCTCACGCCTTCGGAATGGCGCGATACATACGAGTTACTCCACGAAGCAAAGTCCTTCCTCGAGAAGACGTATGGTCCTGATGGGTATACGCTTGGCTGGAACGTCGGAACGGCGTCAAACCAGACCGTCCCTCACGCCCACCTGCACGTTATCCCTCGATACGCCGACGGACCGCACGCGGGTAAAGGTTTACGCCATTGGTTGAAACGACCAGAATAACCAAACAGCTCATCGTGTGAGGATGAGCTGTTTTCGTTTCGTTTCTATTTCTTCGAGTTGTTGTTCTAGACGTTCTACTTCTCTCGTCATTTTCTCAATCAGTTGAGCGATTTCACGATCGAGTCCTTTTACCTTGTCTAGCGAATCATTGATTCGTCCATGCATCGTCCACTCAGAAAAGATGTCATCGAGGAAGTAGTCAGCGAATTGAATGAGCGAACCGCGTTCGATTTGTAAGCCACTGACGACTCCTTTCACGTCAGCCAACTCCCGCGAGAAGCGCTCGAGCGCAGCTTGAAGTTCATGCATCTTCCGTTCCGAAGCATCGATGGCATCATGTTTCATCGCTGTCGCAATCAAGCCGCCTCCAAAGAACGTATCATACGTCGACCAACCTTTCGCACTGTCGAGATGTTTAAGTGTTCTCGAGATGGCCGTCCGTGCTGAATTTCCAGCGACGATGGCTTCTTTATATTCAACAAGCACCTCATTCATTTTTACCTGTTGATCCGTGAGTCGATATAATTCTTCCCTAACAGTAAAATCTTGCTTCAAATGAGTTTCCTTCTCTTTTAGGAAGGTCTCCCATTTCGCGTCGATTCCACGATACGTCTCAAATGTTTCATATAAGTCACGACGCTCAAGCGCTAACTCATCCACCATCGCCTCATGTTCCCGTAACTTCAATTCGGCCCGGGCCGCCTCTTCTAATTCAATCGTTTTTTGTTCGTTGAATGTTCCCCTTAGCTTACGCCATGCGTTGACGAGCGAGAATGAATCTAAGTCATAGACATCGCGCTGTTCCTTCGTAAACGAATTGAGAAGTTGCTTTCGCACAGCTTCATGTTCGGCAATTTGCTTGTCGAGTGTTTTTAATTTACGGGCGAGTCGGTCCCGTTCTGCCATCTGTTGTTGTAAGTCGTGTTGGGTTTGGTAGAGATCACTCATAACGTTTTATTCCTCCAGTTTCTTTTCGATAATATTCTAACAGGTCTTTGACGTGTACCCCGTCAATCGATGAGTCCTTGATTTGGACACCATCGAGCCGACAGTTTTCAAAAAATGTATTCGTCAGGTTTGTATGGAAGAACGTCGTCGGCCTCCCTGATTCGTACATGGTGACGAAACGATACTGAGAACCAGATAGATTCAAATCATCAAACTCCGTCTCTCTGAAGTTGATATTCCGAAATTGGCTCTTCGTGAAATTACAGTTGTGCGCCTGAAGCTCTGAGACGTTACTATTCGTGATGGAGACACGACTCGCATCCATCCCATACGCTTGAGCACCTGTAATGGAACGCTCTTCATAGCGCAATATCATGTGATCTGTCCGTTGCTTCACTCGTTTGACGAAACAAACTTCCTGATCTGATTCGAAGACGGATTGGTAACCAGCTGCTCGATAAAATGCCACGTTGTTAGGTTGGGCTGTGGATGTCTCCAACTCCCAAATTCGAACAGTCGGATGAAGCTCCTCGATTGATTGTAGTGCCCGTTTCCCAATCCCTTTACCTTGTCTATATGGATGGATAAAGATGCGGTCTATCCGGCCATAATCTTGCCCTGTCAACGTCACGACGGCTCCCCCGACGACTTGTCCTTCAAGCTCGATGACGTAGCATGTCAATTGTTCAATCAAGTACAGGCTCATCGCCTCGTCATCATAACCGGGTGGTTCAATATTTAAGTCTCGATATGGTAGTCGGAGACGGTCTGCCTCTTGTTTAAAACTTGCCCGTGAAACCTCAGTGAATATCGTCTGGTCCGAGGTTGTAGCTTCACGAATGTGCATGATGATTCCCCCTCTTCACGTGTTTATACGCAAAGAAAGAATTAAAGGTTTCGAGAACGACAAAAAAGGATGATCGAGCATTTGCTCAATCGTCCTTTGCGTTGGCCTAGCAACGTCCTATCCTCACAGGGGGAGACCCCCAACTACTTTCGGCGCTGAAGTACTTAACTTCCGTGTTCGGCATGGGAACGGGTGTGACCACTTCGCTATCGCCACTAGACAATTATTATATTAACATACCGATTAGGATAAAGCAATACTATTAGGTAATTTTGTTTAAAATAATCACATAAAGAAAGACGACCGAGCGGATGCTCGATCGTCTTTCGCGTTGGCCTGGCAACGTCCTATCCTCACAGGGGGAGACCCCCAACTACTTTCGGC
>NZ_JACSLS010000020.1:0-21673 GCF_018618235.1 Exiguobacterium sp. s26
ACGCATGCGTTGTCGAAACACTAAAACCCAGCTGGCAAAGTTCTGTACTTTTCGTTGCATTATTGTGCACATTTGTATTGCAAAATACAGGTGAGGAGCCATTCGTCAAGAATCAGGAGATCGATTGTAATCAACGCTGTTAAAATGGTTCTTCCTCACTTTTGATGAAGGTAATCTTCGGGAATTAGTTTACTAAAAGGATTGAAGGGACCAATCATGTTAAACGAGTTTCTTCCAGAACTAGAAGTGGTCGAGGTGAACCGTCGTGATGAAACATATCAGTTCATTTGTCATGGAAAAAAGTCGTGCGCACCCTGTCCCCATTGCACTAAAAGCTCAGATCGTGTCCAAAGCCGATACATCAGGACATTGCACGATGAGCGTGTGTTCGGATTTGATATGCAGCTACGGATTCAGGCAAGACGTTTCTTCTGCGACGAACCAAGCTGTCCCTCAAGCATCTTTACGGAGAGATTTCCTTCCCTGTGTCGACCATACTCCCGCAGAAAAATCCGTTTAGAATGTGGGCTACTGAAGCTCTTAAGTGGGATGAGTGCGATCGGGCTGGAACGTATCTTCAACAATATCAGCGATAGTACGCTAATCCGACTGTTGAAACGCTCACAACATCATCGGAAAACGCCTGACCCTCGCGTGGTCGGCATTGATGACTGGGCCTGGAGAAAACGAAAAAAGTACGGGACAATCATCTGTGATCTAGAGACACGACGCCCAATCGCCTTACTTCCCTCTCGGGATGTCAAAACCGTCTGTGCTTGGATTCGTTCGCATCCCACCATCCAGGTGGTGGCACGTGACGGGTCCATGGAGTTTCGGGAGGCCATCCGTTTGGCCGATGAGACGATTCAGCAGGTGAGTGACCGATGGCACTTGTTTCATAACTTAGGAAAGAAAATTGAAGAAATCTTGAAGCGACGTCTTCCATTTAGCGAAAAAATCCTTCTCGAACCGGATGGCCTTAACGCCGAACGTGAACTGACAGACGCTGAAAGAAGAAAATGGACGCTTATTCTCGCAGTACAACAGGATGCAAGACAGGGTGTTCCGATTTCCGAGTTGATCAGACGTCATCATATCGACCCAAAGACGTGCCGTAAATACCTACAGATGACAGAGCCACCAAGAATCAGTCGGTCACATCGACGACACAGCGCAGACATCTACAAGGGAGACATCTTCAGATGGATCCGCCAAGGTAGGACGACCGAATGGATGTACCGGACGTTGAAGCAGAAAGGATATCTCCGTGGAATCAGTACGTTTCGACCTTATGTGGCAAAATTGAAAAAAGCAGTCCCATACGAGATTAACATCAATCGACGAATCATCCAGAAAGTCCTCTGGGAGGACGAGCCTTCTAACAAACCACTTCTCATAAAGATACTGGACATCCATCCTTTCTTGAAGGTATTGAACGAGCTTGTCCGTTCGTTCAAGAATCTTTTCGGCGAAGCGACGTCTGAACAGGATATCCTAAAATGGTGTTAACAGGCAGAACGGATGAACGAAACCCCACTAGCCTCTTTCACAACCTATATACGAGGGGACATCGATGCCATCCGGCTCGGGATGACGCTGCCCTGTTCAAACGGCATGGTCGAGGGACAGGTCAACCGACTCAAGACGATCAAACGTCAAATGTATGGTCGGGCAGGATTGGAGCTGTTGCGCATCAAAATATTGAATGTCAATTGAGGCTCGTTGTTCTACTGAAATATGAATCGATGTCTACATAACCATAGGGATGAAGCGTTTCATCAAAAGTGAGAAAGAACCATTTTAACAGCGTTGATTACACATGAGTTCGTACTTTGCTCTAACCGTCCGAATATCAGGAAATTTGAAGAGAATGACTTGGTGACTTATCTGATTGTTTGACCGAAGTTATGAGCAGAACGGACATGTGAAATACGAGATTAGTTTCGCTCTCATGGCATTGAACCTTTGGATATTTATCACCATAGGTGTTGCGCAAAATAAAAAGAAGGTTCCAATCACTGAACATCGGTGATTGGAACTTTCTTTTTCATTAAAGAGATTCAGAAGCATATAGTGTTAAGTCCCAGTCTCTTTTCCCTTTTACAGGACAGGATAGAGCGAAGATTTCTCAGTTCTTTTATCTAAGAAAAGACGACATGATATTTTTGTAATTCTAACGTTGTAGTTTACTCGTTCAATAAGTTAATCGTTTCCTGATTCTGCTCTTTCGTGATATGCAAATACAACTCCGTCGTCTCGGTCGAAGAGTGACCGAGTAAGCGACTGATGATGGTGATACTCACTCCAAGATTAAGCAGTTCGGTAGCAAAACTGTGACGGAGAATATGAGTCGTGATTGGGAAATCGAGCTGCTCGTTTGAGACGGCACGCAAGTATTCGTTCACATAGTTCGGACGGACTTGATTGCCGTTCGGCATGACGAACACGTAGGGTGATTCCACCTCCAGCTTGGGGCGCTCGACTTTCATATACCGTTCGAGCGACTCGCGCAGACGGTTCGTCATCGGAATCTCCCGTGACTTGTTGCCTTTCGCGAACTCGATGGCAATCTCATTGCTGTCGAAGCGGATGTTCTTGAACTCTAAATCAAGTATTTCGCTGATGCGAAGACCTGCATCTCCACCCATTAAGAAAATGTTATAAAGCGTCGCGTTTGGCGCATGATATAACAGATTTGACAGTTGGTCCCGACTGATGAAGCGTGACTGACGACGAGTCCCGGCTCCGGTGACATTGACGAGCGCGAACGGACTACTAGCAATCCAGCCCTTCACGACGGCATAACTCATGAATGCTTTCATCGTCATGACGTACGTCTTCACCGTATTCAGTGAATAGTCCTGATCAATCATTTCATCCCGGTATGGAAACGCGTGCGCTACTTCATCGACGTCTTTTAATAGCGTCACATTCGAATCGTGCATCAAGGCTTCAAAACGTCTTAATGTATTGCGATAAGATTTGAGCGTCTTCTTCGCTTTTTGTTGACGCGTTTCTAGGTCCTCTAGATAGACAGTGATGGCGTGATTTAACGTGATGTTTTCCATGTGAGTCACTCCTTGTCATTGATGGCTTCTCTCAGCTCGCGCTGGACATCGGCCTTGTATGCACGTAGCCGACTTGGTGAGTAGGAGAGCGTCTGTTCCGTCCCATCAATTAGATGGCAGAGTAGTTCAAAGTGGCGTGGAGACAACAACATCCGTTGCTCGTCTAGCCAGTCAAAGAGATGTCGTTCCGAGGTCATGCATTGCTCCGGGATTCGTTCCGCTGTGACCTCGTGTTTTAAATGGCGTGCCGTCTTTTGTTGATGGTTCAAGATGGCGCCTCTGACGCGTTGGAAACAGTACGTCTTTGACAACGTGCAGCCGCGGTTCAAGGCTTCCCATAAGGCGATACGGGCAATTTGCGCACAGTCCTCTTGTTCATTCGGGTGAATCGATAAGTGGCGAATGACATAATGAATCATCGGCTCCCACTCGTGAATTTGATCGTCAACCGTCGTCATCGTAATTGCTCTTTTCCGAGCGCTCATTCATTTTCCTAGGTAAGACGAGTCTAATTGATGTTATACACGGTGCGCGACCGATTCTATAGGACACAAGCAGAGGATTTGCACGGAATATAATCATATTTTAGAATACGGATTCAAGTGGCAACGGAGTAACAACAACCAATCGTGGGATAACATCAATTAGACCACTGCACGATATTGAAAATTATATGAGAGCGTTGACAATTGTTTTTCAATCAATCCATGACCGGTTTCCACGGCATGCTATACTAAGAAAAAAGCAAAGAAATGGGTGGAACAGTTATGGGGAAGACGACACCACGGAACTCGAAATGGATGCGGACGTATAACCGCTCGCTCATCCTCCGGCTCATCCGGCTCCATCAGCCGGTGTCCCGGGTCGAGCTCGCCAAGGCGACGAGTTTGACGAAGCCGACGATCTCGAACATCGTCAACGAGCTGAAAGAAGAAGGGCTGATCAACGAACGTGAACTTGGGGTCTCGAGCGGGGGACGACGGCCAATCATGCTTGAACTCGCGGCGAGTGACCGTTTCGTCATCGGCATCGACGCGACGCAGCGACGTTTGCACGGCGTCGTCACGAACATCCATGGGGAGATGTTAGGTGAGGCGTGGCATGACGAGCGGTTCGACACGAACGAGGAGTTCATCGAGGCCATCGTGACGCTATACATAGAACTGGCCGCCAAGGCCCAAGGCGACGTCATCGGGCTCGGGGTGTCCGTCCACGGGATGGTCGAGGCAGGGAATGGGATCGTCCTGTTCGCGCCGCGGTTCCACTTGCATGACATCCCACTCAAACAAGAGCTCGAACAGCGGCTGAACCAGAACGTCTTCGTCGAGAACGACGTACGGACACTCGCCTTAGGGGAGCTGTATTTCGGTGAGGCAATCGGTATCGACGAGTTCTTCTACGTCTACGCCGGCTACGGCATCGGGGGCGCCTACGTCCACGGCGGGGAACTGATCGACGGGGAGCACCATATCGCCGGTGAGATCGGCCATATGCGCATCATGCTCGATGGGCCGATCTGCTCGTGCGGCAACCGTGGCTGCCTCGAGGCGGTTGCCGGGGAACGGGCTATCTTGAACGAGGCCCGGCAGTTGAAGCATGAGCTCAATCTGAACGACCTGCGCGACGCCGTCGGGACGAACGTCGACATCCAGCAGCTGTATGAGCGGGCCGGGGAGTATATCGGCATCGCGACGCTCAACATGATCCACCTGCTCAACCCGAACCGGATTTTGCTCGGGGGACCGCTCTTCAATTACGCGCCGAACGTCGTCGCCAACATCCAGGAACGGGTCGCCCAGACGGCGCTGACGATGGACGCCCGCCAGACGGACATCCGCGTCGTCCCGTGGAACGCGAACCATGGCGCGCTCGGTGCGGCCGCCTTGATCACGAACCAACTGTTCGGCGAGATTCAATGATTCAATCGCTCTCACCTTGAGGGCGATTTTTTGTGTCGAAAAATAATTTGAATGAAACCGTTTACAAGTCTGAAACGGATATGCTATAGTCTGTTTGTAGTTAGATAATAAATTTAATTTACTAAGTAAGGGGTGACACTCTCAAACGGGAAAGTGGAGGGGTAGACATGGACATAGAGACACCATTGCTGAAAGACAAGTTTCACGATATATTCGGTCGCTACGGGGCGACACGGTTGTTCACACGGGACGGTTCAACGTTCAATGAATTGGAAGCGTTCTCAAAAGCGGACGACGTCGTCGTCACCCGCTCACGGCGGGACGGCATCTTCCGGCTCTACGACGAGGAGGCCCGCGACATCCGGCTGTTCCGCGTCTCGGATTTGAACGGGGCCCGCACGAACGACTTCGACGGACTGTTCGAGATGCTTCTATGGCGGTTGAAGCAACAGGACGCGTTGCCGTTCGGGGCCGACCTATACGTCGTCGGATCGTACATAGACGACCATTGGCAGTTTGATTTGGAATTAATCGCATACACACTCACCCGGCTCGGGGATCAACCGATGCCAGACCACTTGATTCGGGAGCTTTGCCTCAAGCTGGTCGCATAACATTCAAAGGAGAATGAACATGAAGAAAACGACAATCGCACTCGCATCATCGGTACTCGTCTTGTCATCACTACTCGCTGCTTGCGGCGGAAAAGAAGAAGCGGCCGCGACGACGGAAGACGGCAAGCCGGTCATTAACTGGTGGGGCTGGGCGCCACAACCAGAAGTTGGGGAAGCCATGGCCAAGGCGTTCAACGAGTCGCAAGACGACTACGTCGTCAAGTTCAAACGTCTCGAGGACTATGAACAACAGCTCCAAGTCGCCATGCTCGGCGGCGACGGCCCAGATGTCATCGGGCTTAAAGAACCGATGATTCCGCAATACAAGGACCGCCTCGTCCCGGCGAAAGACTACATGGACAAAGCGGCCGGCGCGGGCTGGAAAGAGAAGTTGATCGAGCTCGGCGTCGAACAGACGACGGTCGACGGCGAACAGATGGCGGTACCGGTCGGGTTCACGGGCCAGGCGTATCTCATGTACAACAAGACGATGCTCGACAAATACGGCGTGACACCGCCGAAGACGTATGACGAGACGATCGCGGCGATTGACAAGATCAACGCTTCGGGCGACAAGGTCATCCCGATGCAGCTCGGCGCGAAAGACGCCTGGGTCGGCACCGACGTCTTCAACGTCTTGAGCCACCAGGTCGCACCAGGGTACATCCAAAAAGTGCTCGCGGGTGAGGCGAAGTGGACGGACAAAGAGATGGTCGAGACGGCCGAATTGTGGCAACAACTGTTCGAAGACAAAGTGTTCCAAGAAGGCGCTTTGGGTCTCGCGACATATATGGACGGCATGAACAACTTCTTCGACAAGAAGGCGGCGATGTGGGTCATCGGCTCATGGGAAGCCCACTCGATGACGACGGTCGAGAAGCGTGACAAGTGGAACAACTTCGAAGATGAAATCGGCTTCGTCCCGCTCCCGAACCTCGCGGGCGGCACAGAACAACCGGTCATCGCCTCGATCGACATGGCGCTCGGCGTCAACAAAGAGTCGAAACAACAAGACGGCGCTGCCGCCTTCATCGCCTATATGACGCAAGGCGAAGGCCAAGCGCTCTACATGGAGAAGTTCGAGATGGCTCCGGCCGTCAAGGACATCGAAGTGGCGTACGAGGACAAGTTCACGTCTGACGTGGAACGCGAGTCGTACAAAATCTTGAACGAGACGGTGAAGAACGCCGTCGCGGGACGCGGCATCCGTGACCCGAAAGTATACGACACGCTAGGCAAAGAACTTCAAAACATCGCCGGCGGTCAAGACGCTAAGAAAGCGCTCGAGCGCATCCAAGCCATCGCTGATCAAGGTAAATAATCGAACGAGCGCCAGTGGCCAGCCTGACTGGCGCTCGATTTTTTGATAGGAAAGTGAGGGAACCTTATGCAACACGCAACCGAGTTACCGGAAGAACAGCCGAAGCTGTCGGCGGTCCCGCCGCAACGACCGGATTCGACGAAGAAGAAAGCGCAGCTGAAGAAGAACTTGATTGGCTGGGCGTTCGTCGCCCCGACCGTCCTGTTCGTCATCGCCTTCATCTATTACGGCATCTTCTATAACGCCTATCACTCGCTGTTCTCATGGGATGGCATCTCGTTCGAGAAGACGTACATCGGCTTCGAGAACTTCGGCCGCATGTTCAGCGACCCGGAATTTTATAACGCGCTCAAGAACACGGGCATCTTCACCGTCTTGACCGTGACGATTCAAGCCGGTCTCGGGCTCGTCTTGGCCTACCTGCTCCACACGAAAGGCGTCGGCCGCACGTTCTTCAAGTCGGTGTTCTTCTTCCCGGTCGTGTTGAGCCCGGTCGTATTGGGCGCAGCGTTCTCACAAATCTTCGACTTCCAGTTCGGCTATATCAACGAATTCCTCCGCATGGTCGGTCTCGGTGCATTCGAACAGAACTGGCTCGGCGACCAGGACGTCGCCTTATACGCCATCATCTTGATCAACATCTTCCAATGGACGGGCTCGTCGATGATCATGTACTACATGGCGATGCTCGCCATCGAGCGTGAAGTGTTCGAAGCGGCCAACATCGACGGCGCCGGTTTCTGGCGCACGCTCTGGAGCGTCGTGTTCCCGAATCTTAAAGGGACGACGTTCACGCTGACGATCCTCGGGGTCATCGGCGGACTGAAGACGTTCGATATCGTCTGGATCTCGACGCAAGGTGGACCGGGTAACTCGACCGAGGTCATCTCGACGTACCTGTTCCGCAAATCGATGTTGCACCAAGAGGTCGGCTACGCCAGTGCCGTCGCCATCATCTTGCTGATCATCGCGCTCAGCATCACGTACTTCCAGACACGCGTACAGAAGAAAATGGACTGAGGAGGGATACCCATGGAAATCCAAACGAAAAAAGGAAGATGGCTCACCAATCTCGGCTTGTCGCTCATGGCGGTCATTTGGTTGTTCCCGATCTTCGTCATGTTCAAAGAGAGTTTACGGGTCAACGGCTTCAGTAACTATATCGCGACGTTACAGAACCCGAACTTCCCTCAGTTTGTCTTCAACAGTTTCATCGTCGCGTTCTTTATGATCATCATCTCGATCTCGTTTCTTGCCTTCGCGGCGTTCGGCTTCTCGAAGCTCGAGTTCGCGGGGAAACGGTTACTCTTCAACCTCGTCTTGGCCGGGCTCATGTTGCCGGTCGCGTCGCTCATCGTCCCGCTCTTCTTCACGTTGCGCAACCTTGACGGCTTGAACAGCTACTGGGGATTGATCGGAGCCGAGGTGGCGTTCTTCCTCCCGTTCGGACTCATGCTCATCAAGAGCTACTTCGACGAGCTGCCGAACGAACTGATGGAAGCAGCCCATATCGACGGGGCGACGACGTTCCAAATCTTCTATAAGATCATGATGCCGCTCGCCAAGCCGGCGCTCGCGACGGCGACGATCTATGCGTTTCTCAACTCGTGGAACGAGTATTTGATGGTCCTCACGTTCATGACGGACCCGGCCTATCAGACGGTGACGATGGCCCCGACGTTCTTCACGGAAGCGCTCGGTGGTGACCCAGGTAAACTATACGCCTCGCTCGTGTTGATCAGCTTGCCGACGATGGTGTTCTATATCTTCTTCCAACGCTTCTTACAGAAAGGCATGACTTCGGGAGCGGTCAAATAATCGATTGAGGTGAATCAAATGTATGTAGGTGTAGATTATTACCCAGAACAGACGGACCGCGCCCTGTGGGACGAGGACGTCCGCTTGATGAAAGAGCTCGGTGTCAACGTGATCCGCATGGCGGAGTTCGCGTGGACAATGATGGAGCCGTCCGACGGCGAGTTCGACTTCTCGTTTTGGGACGAGGTCGTCGACACGTTCGGCAAAGACTTCGACGTCATCCTCGGCACGCCGACGGCGACGCCACCGGCCTGGTTGATCGAGAAATATCCGGACATCTTGCCGGTGACGGCGGACGGGGTCCGCATCAGTTTCGGCGCCCGCCGCCACTATACGGTCAACAGTCCAGTATACCGCGAGTATTGCGAGCGTATCACGCGCAAGATGGCGGAACGTTACGGGAAGCATCCGGCCGTCATCGGCTGGCAGACCGACAACGAGTACGGCCACGAGAAATCGGACCGCTCGTACGGCGACGTCGACCAAGTCGCGTTCCAAGCTTGGCTACAAGACCGCTATGAGACGCTCGACGCGTTGAACGCGGCCTGGGGGACCGTCTTCTGGAGCCATACATACTCGGCATGGAGTCAGATTCCGGTCCCTCGTACCGTGTTCCAAGAGCACAACCCGTCGCTCCTCGTCGACTTCGACCGCTTCTGCTCGGACGCGTACCGTTCGTTCAATAAGCTCCAAGTCGACACGCTCCGGCCGCTCATCCATGACGACGCGTTCATCACACATAACCTCGTCTATAGCGACATGGCGATCAACCAGCAACAGATGGCCCAAGACCTCGATTACGTCTCGTTCGACAATTATCCGGTCTGGGGCGGTCTGCCGGAGCCGAACCGTTTCGAGAAGACGGCACACGACCATGACTTGTGCCGCTCATCGAAACAAGGCAAAGGCTTCTGGGTGATGGAGCAGCTCAGTGGTGCGCAAGGCTGGAGCCGGATCGGCTACTTGCCGCGACCGGGCCACATCCGTCTGTGGACGCATCAGGCCGTCGCCCGCGGCGCCGAAGCCATCGTTTATTTCCGCTTCCGGGCCGCTCATTTCGGGACCGAGGAGTTCTGCCACGGCATCATCGATCACGACGGCAAGCCGAAACGGAAGTTCGATGAAGTGCAAGGCGTCATGAAAGAGCTCTCGACGCATGGCGATATAATCAACGCGGCTGAATATAAGGCCGACGTCGCCGTCTACTTCGACCAAGAGAACCTATGGGCATGGACGCACCAACCGCACTCGGACGCGTTCAACTTCAAGCAAGAGTTCGTCCGCTTTTACGGGGCGGCCGTCCGCCAAGGTGTCAACACGGATATCGTCTTCCCAGGCGACGCACTCGACCGCTATAAACTCGTCGTCGTGCCGCTCTATTTCCTCGGAAATGACACGTTCGATGCGTCACTCATCGACTATATCGAGAACGGCGGCCACGTCATCTTCACGTACCGGACGGGCGTCAAAGACCCAATCAACCGCTGTCACTTCGATACGCTCCCAGGCAAGTTCGCGAAATACGCCGGCATCGAGATCGATGAGTACGAGAGCTTACAAGCGGTCCAGTCGAACCAAGTCAGACTCGGTGACTATGTGTCCGAGGCGAACATCTGGTGCGATTTGATCACGCCGAAGGATGCCGACGTGCTCGCGACGTATGAGCAGGCGTTCTACAAAGGGACGGCCGCCGTCACACGCCACACGTACAAGGGCGACGTGACGTATATCGGCTCATCGGTCGACGATGCGATGCTCGATGTGATTTACAACGAGGCGCTCACACGCGCCGGTATCGATGCCAACCGCCTCCCGGACGATGTCGAGAAAGTCGACCGCCACGGCGATGGATACGTCATTCGCTTCTACATGAACCATTCGACGGACGTGACGTCGACGGTCGACGTGTTAGGCGACTGGCAAACGCTCGAGGGGGAAGCAGTATCAGGCAAGCTCGAGCTCAATCCGCTCGATGTCGTCATCTTGAAGCAGGAGGTGGAGGCATGATTTACCGCTTTGAAAACCGCTTCGTGATTGAAGGGACAAACCTCGCCTACGTGTTCGACGTCGACGCCCGCGGACGACTCGTCCATCAATATCTCGGTGGCCGGCTCCTTGAAGCCGATTATGCCGAGCTGCCGGACGCACGCATTTTGCATTCGTCATTTGAGACACCAGAAGGCGTCGCCGCGTACGAATTCGCCTCGTTCGGTGACCTCGTCTATACGGAACCGACGTTGAAGAGCCGCACCGAAAGTGAACGGCTACATGCCTTCACGTTCCAGGATGCCCGCATCGATGGCGACACGCTCGAAATCGACTTGGTCGATTCGATCCAACAGTTGACGGTGACGCTCCACTTCAAGGTGTATGCAGCGTACGACATCATCGAACGCAAGATGACGATTCAGACAGGCGAGACGGTGACGCTCGAGAGCGCACAGTCGTTCAGCCTCGGCTTGACGGAACGCAAGCTTCGCCTCAGTCATTTCAGTGGGGCGTGGACGAGCGAGTTCCGGCTCCAGCAAGGCGACTTGCTCCCAGGTAAAAAAACGATCGAGAGCCGCCGCGGTTTGACGAGCCACCAAAGCAATCCGTGGTTCGCGCTCGACCAGTCGGCGACGGAAGAAAACGGTGAGGTTATTTACGGCTTCCTCGGTCACTCCGGCAACTGGGCGATCCACTTCGAACGCGACCAGTTCGGCTTCACGCAAGTGACAGGCGGACTCAACCCGTTCGACTTCGCGAAGAGACTCGAAGTGGGTGAGTCGTTCACGACACCGACCGGCTATATCGGCTACACGCAACAGGGATTCGGCGGCATGAGCCGGAACGCGCATGATTTCGAGCGCGACGTCATCATGCCGGAACGGACGCGCGAGACGCTCCGACCTGTGCTGTATAACTCATGGGAGGCGACGTATTTCGACGTCAGCGAGGACGGTCAGAAACGGCTCGTCGATGAGGCAGCCGCGATCGGCTGCGAGCTGTTCGTCGTCGACGACGGCTGGTTCGGCGAACGGAACTCGGACGCGGCCGGTCTCGGGGATTGGCACGTCAACACGACGAAGTTCCCGAACGGGCTCGAACCGCTCATCCGTTACGTCGAGGGCAAAGGCCTCCAGTTCGGCCTCTGGGTCGAACCGGAGATGGTTAACCCGGATTCGGATTTGTACCGGGCGCATCCCGATTGGATTTACCAGACGGGCGGACGCCCATCGACGACGTCGCGCAACCAGTTCGTGTTGAACTTGGCGCTCCCAGAAGTCGAGGCGCACGTGACCGGTCTATTGGACGAGCTGCTGTCGAAGCATGCGATCCGCTATATCAAGTGGGACATGAACCGCGCCTTCTCGGAGCCGGACAGCCCGCAATTACGCGACGCGAAAGAGCTGTGGCTCCGCCACACGGAAGCCGTCTATCGCATTCTCGATACGCTCCGGGCCAAACATCCGGACGTCGCTTTCGAGTCATGCGCCGGCGGTGGGGGACGGATCGACCTCGGTGTGCTCATGCGCGTCGAACAAGTCTGGACGAGCGACAATACCGATGCGCTCGACCGGCTCGAGATTCAGGAAGGCTTCTCGTACGCCTATAATGCCAAGATGATGAGCTGCTGGGTGACGGACGCGCCGAACTGGCTGAACGGCCGCTCGCTCCCGCTCAAGTTTAGGTTCGTCAGCGCGATGCAAGGTACGCTCGGCATCGGCGGCAACCTGCTCGAATGGAGCAAGGACGAGCTTGTTGAGGCGGCACAATGGATCGAGACGTACAAGTCGATCCGCCCGCTCGTCCAGCACGGCACGAGCTATCGCCTCGCCTCGCTCAAGACGGACGGGGTACATGCGATGGGTTACACGGACGGGGAGGATTATGTCGTCCTCGTCAACGCCGACCGTCGTCATTACGGTAAGAACCGATTGCGCGTCAAACTCGCCGGGCTCGACCCGGAGCGCGTTTACGTTTACGACGATCGACGCGTGAGCGGACGCTATTTGATAGAACAAGGCCTCACACTCACACAACAACAGGACTATGACGCGTATTGCCTGGTCATCCGCCCGGCATGAGCAAAGAAAGGGATGGAGTCGTATGCTTTCATTTGATTCAGCACACCTGAACGAACAGTTCGAGACCGTGTTCTCGGCAAGCCCCGAGCGAAGCTTCTTCGCACCGGGCCGCATCAACTTGATCGGCGAACACACCGATTACAACGGAGGCCACGTCTTTCCATGTGCCATCACGTTCGGCACGTACGGGCTAGTCCGGAAACGTGAGGATGAACTAATCCGCGTCTACTCGCTCAACTTCGAGGACGTCGGTATCGTCTCATTCCCGCTGACGGATGGGACGTATGACGCGCAGCATGACTGGGCGAACTACGTCAAAGGCGTCGTCGCGCTCCTGCGCGCGGACGGGCACGCGGTCGGAGGATTCGATTTCCTTCTCGCCGGCAATATCCCGAACGGTGCCGGCTTGTCATCGTCGGCCTCGCTCGAACTCGTGACGGCGCTCATGATCAATGAGGTATACGGACTCGGTCTCGATCGGATTGACCTCGTCCATCTCGGACAGCGCGTCGAGAATGACTTCATCGGCGTCAACAGTGGCATCATGGACCAGTTCGCGATCGGGATGGGGAAAGCGGACCACGCCATCCTGCTCGACTGCGACACGCTCCATCACGACTACGCACCGATCACGCTCGATGGATATGACATCTTGATTATGAACACGAACAAGCGCCGTGAACTCGCCGACTCGAAATATAACGAACGGCGCACCGAATGCGATACGGCGCTCGGCCTGTTGCAGCAACATTTCGATGTCGCCTCGCTCGGGCAACTGTCGGTCGAGACGTTCGAGACGGTGGCGGACGAGCTCCCGGAGACGCTCCGGAAGCGGGCGCGCCATGCCATCTCGGAGAACGAGCGGACGAAGCTCGCCTTCACCGCGCTAGAGGACGGACGGCTCGACGCGTTCGGTCAATTGATGAACGACTCGCACGCGTCACTGAAGCATGACTACGAAGTGACGGGCCGCGAGCTCGACACGCTCGTCGCCGCGACGCAAAGTTGCGACGGCGTCATCGGCAGCAGGATGACAGGCGCCGGCTTCGGTGGTTGCGCCATCGCCATCGTCGACAAGACGACGACGGAAGCGGTCATCGAGACCGTGTCGACCGTGTATGAAGCAGAGATCGGCTATGCGCCGACATTTTATATCGCGTCCGTCGGGGACGGGGCGCGTGAACTCGTAGAGGAGGAAGTGAAATGAGTGTACTCGTCGTCGGAGGGGCCGGTTATATCGGCTCCCATGCAGTCCGCGCCTTGCTTGCGCGCGGGGAAGACGTCATCGTGATCGACAACTTGCAGACCGGTCACATCGAATCGGTGCCGAAACAGGTCCGTTTCTATGACGGGGATATCCGCGACCGTGCCTTTATGGACCAGACGTTCGCGAACGAATCGATCACCGAGGTGCTCCATTTCGCGGCCAACTCGCTCGTCGGCGAGTCGATGGATGAGCCGCTCGCGTATTACGACAACAACGTCTTCGGCACACAAGTGTTGCTCGAGACGATGCGCAAACACGGCGTGACGCGCATCGTCTTCTCCTCGACGGCGGCGACATATGGCGACCAGGACGAGATGCCGATCCGAGAGACGGCTGCGACGAACCCGACGAACACGTACGGGGCGACGAAGCTCGCGATGGAGACGATGATGAAATGGTGCGACCGCGCCTTCGGTATCCGTTTCGTGGCGCTTCGTTACTTCAACGTCGCCGGTGCCGACCCGACCGGTGAGATCGGTGAGGACCATATGCCGGAGACGCACCTGATTCCGCTCGTGCTCGAAGTGGCAAACGGGAAACGGGACGCAATCACCGTGTTCGGCGACGATTACGAGACGCCGGACGGGACATGTATCCGCGATTACATCCACGTGCAAGACCTCGTCGACGCCCATTTGCGCGCGCTCGATTATTTGAAACAAGGCGGTGCGAGCGACGTGTTCAATCTCGGAACGGAGACGGGGCTATCGGTGCTCGAGATCATCGAGGCGGCCCGTCGCGTGACAGGACATGCCATCCCGGTGCAGATGGGCGTCCGTCGTGCCGGTGACCCGGCGATGCTGATCGCGTCACCGGACAAGGCGAAACAAGTACTCGGCTGGGTGCCGGAACGGTCGACGGTCGATGTCATTCTCGCCGACGCCTGGAACTGGCACAAGCATCATCCCGAAGGCTATAAACATGTCGAAGGGGTGAGACGATGATTGAATCTACGATTGAAGCGCTCGTCGAGGCGGCAATTCGGGAGGAACTGATTACGGAACAGGATCGCGTCTATGCGCGGAACCGTATCCTCGCCCGAATCAATCAGCTCGATTTCACGAAACCGACGTTCGTCCCACACGACTCGATCCCGAATCTGCTCGAGACATTGACAGAACACGCGGTCGAACGCGGGCTCGTCGACGACTTGCTCGAAGAGAAGGACCAGTTCATGGCCGAGGTCATGGACGTGTTCGTCTCGAAACCATCTGAGGTGACGCGCACGTTCAACGCGCTTCGAGCTGCCGATGTTGAAGCGGCGACGGATTTCTTCTATAAGATGAGTCAGGCGTCGAACTATATCCAGACGAAACGGATTGCCAACAACATCACGTACAAGGCACCGACCCGCTACGGCACGCTCGATATCACGATCAACCTGTCGAAGCCGGAGAAGGACCCGCGCGAGATTGCACGGGCTCGCCTGCAACCGACGCCGGAGACGAACTATCCGAAAGGGTTGCTCGCGATTGAAAACGAGGGCTACGGCGGCCACTTGAAACATCCGGCCCGGGCCAATCACCGCATCATCCCGCTCACACTCGGCGGACAGGCGTGGTCGTTCCAATATTCGCCGTACCTCTACTACAACGAGCACTCGATTTTGTTGTCGAACGACGTGCGGGACATGGTCATCGACCGGGGCGCGTTCGAGCGTCTGCTCGATTTCGTGTCGCAGTTCCCGCATTACTTCGCCGGGTCGAACGCGGACTTGCCGATCGTCGGTGGATCGATTTTGACGCACGACCATTATCAGGCCGGCCGCTACCGGTTTGCGATGGACGATGCCAAGGTCGTCTCGACGTATCGCTCGGACCGTTACGATCAAGTCGAAATCGAGACGCTCTATTGGCCACTCTCGGTCGTGCGGCTCCGCTCACACCAGAAAGAGCAGCTCGTCATGTTGGCGAACCAGCTGCTCGGTCACTGGCGCGAGTATGGTGACGGTGATATCGTCCCGTATTCAGGTGACACCCGTCACAACACGGTGACACCGATCGCGCGCCGCCGCGACGGACGTTATGAGCTCGACCTCGTCCTCCGCAACAACCAGACGAGCGATGAGCATCCGGACGGCATCTTCCATCCGCACGCCGACGTCCACCACATCAAACGTGAGAATATCGGTTTGATTGAAGTGATGGGGCTCGCCGTGTTGCCGGCACGATTGAAGGCTGAACTCGAACAAGTCGTCCGCTATGTGGCCGGTGAAGACGTTGAAGTGGCGGACATGCACCGCGCTTGGGCGGATGAGTTGAAGGCGAAAGAAGGCGACGCGAAGACGATTGTCGACCAGGCCGTCGTCGACAAGTTTGTCAAAGGACTTGAGGACGCGGGCGTGTTCAAACAGACGGTGGAAGGACAGGAACGTTTTACCGCGTTCATGGCTTCGTTCCTCAGCCACGTCGATAAAGTGGAGTACGGAGCGACGACTACGGGAATGAACAGGTAAACTAGTTGAAGTAGGTGAGCCAGTTGAGAGAAGCAACGATTGAAAACAAGAACGGTATGCGCTTGTCTGCCATTTCATACGGATGTGCCATGACCGAGTTGACGGCACCGGACCGTAACGGGAATATGGACTCCGTCATTTTGAAGTACGATAGTCCCGAGCAGTACCTCGAGAACCCGGTTTATCTCGGTTCTGTCGTCGGACGAATCGCTGGACGGATCCGCAATGCGGAGATTGATGGTGTGGCCTTGACCCCAAGCGAGGCCCCGCATCATATCCACGGCGGAGACGACGGCATCACGGCCAGGCATTGGGACATGGACGTCGAGGGGCAGGCGATTACCTTTACGTATGTAAGCCCAGATGGGGAAGAGGGGTATCCCGGCAACGTCACGTTCAAGGTCGTCTATGAGTTGACGGACGACAACGAACTGGTCGTCACGATGACGGCCCAGACGGACGAACGGACGTGGGTCAACTTGAACCATCACAACTATTTCAATCTCGGCGGACGGCCGACGATTCATGACCATGTGTTGACGCTGCCGGCCGACCACGTTGCGAAGCTCGATGACGAGTCGTTGCCGACGGGCGAGTTACTTGAAGTGGAAGCGACACCGTTCGACTTCCGTGACGGGAAGCGAGTCGGTGAAGCGATTACGTCGGAGGACGAAGCGATTGTTAAGGCTGGGGGACTGGATCACCCGTTCATCTTGAAGGACGGGGTGACCCGGCTGCATGATCCGGTGAGCGGACGCGTCATGGACGTCGAAACGAACCAACCAGTCATGGTCGTCTATACGGCGAACTTCCTCAGTGAAGAGACACCGGTCACGCTTGAGGGACGGCAAAAGCATAGTGCCATCTGTCTTGAAGCCCAAGCGTTCCCGGACGCACCGAACCATCCAGACATCGCCACATCGATTGAACTGAAACCAGAGGAGTTGTATCACTCGAGGACGGTTTATCGGTTTGGGGTGGAGTGAAATATAAAAGCTCATTATGCTATTGCATAATGAGCTCAGACTGTAGACAAAACATTGTCTGCAGTCTTTTTTATTTGCCCGACCGGGCACAGCTCGCTTTTCTGGGGGCAAGCAGGGAGCCGCATCGCGACTTTGTCGCTGCTGGGTCTCCCTTTGCTTGCTAATCCCCTGGAATTCTCGCCGTGCCCGCAGTCGGCCCACGCATCAATCCCCCTTTTCGTACCATCGTCGCTTTTTTATAATGAGAGATATAGAAACAGTTATGGAGGAGAATCGGATGATCAGGAAATCAACAGAATCGGAAACCAATCGGACACAACTGGAGATGGTCACGCTCGACGAGCTTGTGCCAGCGGACCATCTGGTCCGAAAAATCGAGGCGGTGATCGACTTTGAGTTCATCTATCCGCTCGTGGAGGACTTATATTCTGAGGACCGTGGCCGGCCAAGCGTCGACCCTGTCGTCCTGATCAAGATGGCCTTCCTTCAGTACCTGTTCGGTATCCGATCCATGCGACAGACGATTCGTGAGATCGAGACGAACGTCGCATACCGTTGGTTTCTCGGGTTCGGATTCACGGACAAGGTGCCACATTTCTCGACGTTCGGGAAGAACTATGTGCGTCGATTCCAGTACACGAGCTTATTCGACGACATCTTCTTTCATATCCTTGAACAGGCTGCGGACGCAGGGTTCATCGATCGCGCCGTCCTATTCGTCGACTCGACACACGTCAAAGCGAACGCAAACAAGCGGAAGCTCGTCAAGAAGACCGTCCGGCAAGAGGTGAAACACTATCAGGAACAACTCGATGCCGAGGTCGAGCGAGACCGCGAAGAAAGTGGAAAGAAGCCCTTAGGGCCAAAAAAGAATCAGGCGGAGGAGACGAAGGAAATCAAGGTCAGCACGACAGACCCTGAGAGTGGATATTACGTAAAAGGTGAGCGTGAGAAGCAGTTCGCTTACTCTGTCCATGCGGCGAGCGACGCCCATGGGTTCGTGCTCGGTGCTATCGTCACACCGGGTAACGTGCACGATAGTGTAGCGTTCCCCGATCTGCTCGACAAGGTCTCCGACCGCCTGATTCAACCGTTCGCCGTCGCCGACGACTCCGCCTATAAAAATCCGGCCATTGCCAAGCTGCTGATTGACCGTGGGATCCTGCCGGTCTTCCCATACACCCGCCCGAAGGGTAAGAAGGGCGCCTTCAAGACCAAGGATTTCATCTACGACGAGCACCATGACGTCTACATCTGCCCAAACAACGAGTTATTAACGTACAGCACGACGATGCGCGAGGGGAAACGCAAGTACGTCTCGAATCCCAAGGTTTGTGTGAACTGCCCGCTGCTCGAGCAGTGCACGAAGAGCCAGAAGCACCAGCGGATAATCGAACGACACCTCTGGCAACCCTATATGGACGAGGTCGAAGACCTCCGCCACACGGAATTGAACCGCAACATCTATTACCGTCGTAAACAGACGGTCGAGCGCGTGTTCGCGGACGCAAAAGAGAAGCATGGCATGCGTTGGACCCGTTATCGGGGACTTGAAAAAGTTTCAATGCAGGCGATGCTTACTTTTGCTGCCCTCAATCTCAAGAAGATGGCGGGCTGGGCATGGAAGAACGCCCAGCCCGCCTGAAAAGGGGCTCGGGCAGAGCGCCTAAAGGCCCGAAAACGACAAAGTCACGTTTCAGTTCGCCTGAAACGTGACTTTGTCTACAATCTGAGCTCATTATGCTATTGCATAATGAGCTTTTATATTTGGGAAAAAGACAGAAACTCATTTATACCGTCAACAAAAATTAAAACTCAATCTTTTCATAATCCTTGTAACATAAGTAAAAAGGATAATATTTTCGAGAATTTATTTCGAGCAATTACGAAAGAAGTTCTAATGAATGCTTTACAATGTTTATATTAGGTGATATTGTATTTTTAAGGGCAAGTCATGCTCATCAATTGGAGGGATGTAAATGTATTATTCAGATCAAGATTTTGCAGAGAAGGTAGGCGACAAGCCAGGTAATGTTCGATTTTTTAAGAAATGTTTACGAGATTTAGGGCTTATTGGAAGTCGTCAACAACTATCCGATGAATACTTGGAAATTTTTAAAGAAGTTAGTGATTTTAGAGATGAGAGTAGGTCGACATGGGAAGTCGCGATGGAAAATGTTCTTCCAAGGTATGTCAATCAAGAAGACACAAAAAATGAACGTGAAATTTTAGAAGAGATTCTAGAAGTGCTAAAGCGAATCGAACAAAAAATGTAATGTAATGCGTTGATGACTAAGTACACTGAGTTCTAAGTTTTATCATTTTCTATCCCATACCATTGAAAAGAGGCCAAATAATGACAACGAATTTTGAAAGCAATCAGTTTCATCTATCAGAAGAAGAAATGAAACGATTAGAGAAATGGTTTGGTTACGGCGCCTTTCGAGAAGCTGACATCGTATTTTTTGGGAACGAAGAAGGGCTTGGTGGCTATCCGATTGAAGCGGTGCGCGCTCGAACACGAGTGTATGGTAATAATTCAGATACATGGTTAGATAAAAACTGGGAAAATGGATATTGGGATGAAACCGGTGATACAGGATATAACTTGGTTGGGGAAGTCACGAATGAAATTCGTGCTGAAAAAGGATTGGTACCACATAATATAAAAGAAGGTAATCCGAATTCAACTATGTTGGATTTTCAAGCCCGTTTACTTCTGGCATTAGAGAAACCGGAATATGATTGGTTTGCTTTAAAGCGAGGTAAAAGGAACGAAGAGACAACGGATAAAACGGATATAACGGATAAATGGAAAGAAAAATATGACCGGATTCAAACTTTATATGATAAAGACCATAAAATAAAAGCTGCATTAATGGACTGGAGACCACTTCCGCGTCAGAATGAAAGTACTTGGCCTTATCAATTGAATCAAAAAGAGTATTTGAAAGCATTTAAACCTGGAAAACGATATGCAAAAAAAATACAGGTTGCCATCAAATCGGATAATTTAGACGGCTTGAATGAATACGGTAAGATGGTCGTTACAAGGACAAAACTCTTGAAGCAAGTCATTGAGCAATTTGATTTTCCGGTGCTCGTTGCGTCTGGAGATCCGGATGCGAAAGAAATCTTATTCAAATTGATATTTGCTGAAAAAGGAATCACATTTGAAGAAAAAACCTTATCTAATGGGAAGCGCTACAAAAAGGCGGTAGTTCATGTAGGGAATCGAGAATTAACCATTTTGTTGAGCTTATTCTTCAATTACCGTAGCAATTGCCTTGGACGTGATGGATTGAAAGGTTTATATGAAGAAGAGCTTTCTCCTTTATTCAAAGATATTTAAATAATTGTTCATCAGACCAACGTTGGCAGTTGGTCTTTTGTTTTGGAAAAAAGTAAATTAGTAACAACTAAGAAAATAATTCCTTTAAAATTCAGGTAAAAGCATAAAAATGGGATTAAACTACATTGTGGACCAAAAATTTTATTGTGAATGAGGCGCAAATGTATGAGAGAAAAGTTATTGAAGTTGCTTATCGTAAGTGTGATTCTGTTATCAACTGTATATCCAATTACGAATGTTAATGCAGCACCAATTCTAAATGGTAATGATTTATCTTTGAAGAAATCAATCTTGGCTGGTAATTATCAAGAAATGAATATGACGATTGATCCATATGCATCGATTAAAACGGTGCATTTGAATTATAAATTGGTGGATCAAAACATGCATCTTCAACTTGATTTAAACGTTAATTCACTTTATTCAGATAAAGCAACAGGAATACGACGAGTTTTTGATTTAGGCAATTGGGAGCTTACTTCTGTTCTAACTGTCTATCGGAATGGAAGCTATAAAATTAATCTCGATACGAGTGAAGGCGGATCGTATGATTTGAGTGCAGGGGACTTTACAGTCTACGCACAAGACGATCAGCCACCAATATTAGAGCGTATATACACAAACACTAACATGATTATTCACAAACAAATGGGAGAAGTATTTTTAGAGGTTAGTGATGAGCTGAGTGAGATTGAAGAAGTAAATGTATCGGTATGTAGACGTCAAGTTGATTTTGACACTTTTTGCTCGTTTGCCTTTTACACTTCTGCCGAAAACAATGATTTCCGGTTTCTCATCCGATG